>JAAUQQ010000161.1 GCA_012032745.1 Synechococcales cyanobacterium RM1_1_8 | reverse complement strand
GGGGGCGGCCTCGATCACCGCGCCTTCCAGCGCTTCCCCTTCGGGGGTCGCTGGGTCAGAGCTTGCCGGGTCAGGGGGTCGCCGGGGCCGCTGGCTCCCCAGCTTCCGCCTCCGCCTCGGGCACCGGTTGGCTGGGGGGCAGGGCGCTGCGGGGCAGGAACTGGAAGCTCAGGTCATAGCGGCTGAAGCGGTCATCGAGGGGGTGGCGCTCGACGCCGATGGATTTGAGCTGTTCCAGGAATGGCTGCAGGGCGGGGGTGATCGGCAGCAAGGAGGGCAGTTGGGTGTCGAGCACCCGATCCACATCGACAAACATCAGGCCAGCGGGGCCTAGGCTGGCGATCGCCTGCTGCCCATCGCGGGGCATCCCCTCCCGATAGAGGCGGCTGGCGGCCAAGCTGGCGCGGGGCTGGGGCAGAATCAGGTCTGCGCCGGGGCCGCCAATAATCAAAAAGGCCACGTTGCCTTCGAGCCAGCCGTGGGTGACGACGGCCTCGCCCTGGGCATTGGCCCAATTGACCACGGGTTGGCCAGCCAGTTCGCCGGTGCTGAGGCGCAGGCCGTATTTATTGACCATCAGGGCATCGAGCTTTTGGAGCGATCGCTCCGCCAAGCGTCGATTACCGGTTTGGACCATCAGGGTCAAGCCAGTTTGGAACCGAGAATTGGCCTGGGTGGGAATGGGCAAAATGCCGATGCTGTAGGCTCCATCCATCCAGGCGAGCCAATCCTGCTCCAAGTCCATGCTGGTGGTGAGCTGCACCTGTTGCTGGAGGGCTTCGGGGCTGATCAGGGAGGTGGGGCTGGGCTGGCGCTGGCTATAGCTGGCCCAGGCGGATTTGAGGCTGGTGCCGCTGAGCAGGAAGGAGGTGGAGGCGGGGAAGCGATCGCCCAGGGCCTTCATGGCCTCCAACGGGCTCCCTGGGTTGGATGGGAGCTGGCCCGGCAAGGTCTGGCCCGGCAAGGTCTGGCCCGGCAAGGTCTGGCCCGGTGACTGGTCTGGGGAAGCCTGGCCCAACGGCCCCAAATCTGCCCCAGGGATCTCGTCCCAGGTCAGGCTCTGGAGCGCCAGGCCATCGCTCTCCGTCAGGCGCACCTGGGTAATCATGCCCTGGAGGGACTGGGGCAGGGGCAGCAAGCGTCCCGCCGCCAGGCTGCTGGCCAGGGCCGCCGGTCCATTGACATAGAAGGAGAGCAGGCTGTCATCGCTGTTGCCGAGGCGGCGACGGGCTTCCTCGTAGTCATTCAAGTTGGCCAGGGCAGTGCCTGCATAAAAGCTATCGATCGCCTGCTCCACCGTGGTGCGATTGGTGGACAGCAGGACAAAATTGCCAAACACCGCCACGCTTTGGCGCTGGGTCAGATCCACCTGCAAATCCCAAATCTGGACGCCGCGATGGCTGGCGCTCCGGTTCTCAAAGCCCTCCGGGGGCTGGCGCTGGTCCAAGCTTCTGGCCAGGGCCTTGGGTGCCCTCAGCGGGGCGACAACCAGCAGGTTAGACGGAATGGGCTGGGGGGGCTGGCCGGGAAAGCGATTGATGGTTTCTGGAATCGGCGCAGTGGGAATCAGGGCCAAGGTCGCCTCGCCCGCGAGCTGGCGCTGGATGCTTTGGAGATCGCCGTAGCCGAGGTTGAGCAGGCGATCGCGGCCCACCGCCAGCCAGTCCCCCAGGCCGATTTGCAGGCTGGGCGTGCCGACTTGGCGGAGCTGCTGCCAGAGGTCGCGATCGGAGGTGAGGCTCAAACTGGCAATGGCGGAGTTGGGCACCAGGGCCGCTGCACTGGTCAAGCCGCTGGGGCCGAGCTGGGGCCGACGAATCAGATAGCTGGTGGCCGCACCGAGGGCAAAGGTCAACAGCGCCCCAGCGACGAAGAGCTGGTTGCGGCGGCTCTGGATGGCCTTCCAGGGCTGGGCCAGGACGGCCCGAGTCGATTGCTGGGGGAGAAGTTCCGGGGCGGGCCGGGCTTCTTCATCGGCCATGGAGGGGTCCAGTTCTGCGGCTATGCACAGGTCTGGGGGGCACAGGTCTGGGGGGCACAGGTCTGGGGAGACGGTTCGGGGGCGATCGCAGTCTCGGAGGCGGTGGCTTCTGGGGCTGATTCTGGCTCTGGGGCTGATTCTGGATCTGGATCTGAATTTAGAACTGAATCGATGGCGATCGCCAGCGCTCCCTCCTCAGCCCGAGGAACATCCCCATCCAGCTTCTCGCCATCCAGCTTCTCGCCATCCAGCTTCTCGCCATCCAGCTTCTCGCCATCAGCTTCACCATTCGCCTCAATCCCAGCCACATCCAGCTCGATCTCAGCTTCCAGCCCAATCGCGGATTCACACTCAATTTTGGGGTTGACGGGGGTCATGCTGGCAGAAAAAGAAGAGGCCAAAAGCTAACGTGGGCAAGTCAGGAGTCATACTGCCCTGGGGAGAGCAGGCTGGCTATGCACCTCATCCTATCGCCCTAGACAAATTTCCGGGGAGTTTCACAGCACCCCAAAGCAGAAGCCCATAGACCCTAACAGCGGCGGGGAAATGTGTATTAAAAATTTCATTGATGCCCAACATGTTGTTCCCAGGAGGCCAGCAGCGCTGGGGCAGCAGCCTAGGGCAGATCGGAAATTCCCTGGGAAACGCTTTTGGAAACGCTTTCCCCCGCCACCAGCGCATCCGTTTTCGCCTTAATGGCCCCCACCACCACCTCCTGCTGATCGTAGAAATAATTCAAATCCCCACCGCGATTCTGCACCGCAAAGCAGATCGCCTGGGGCTGCTCCACATAGAGTGCAGGCAGCCCCGCCACGGGCAGCATCCCCGCCAAATTACTCACATCCGAGAGCGTCCCCGTCTTGCCAATCAAGCCGCTGGGCAACTTGCGGTCCTCCAAGGTGCCCTTGTCCTGGGGCACAATCGGCAACACATCTTTCAGCCCCAGGCCGTGGGGTTCTAACTTTTGGCCAATCACGTCCAAGACGCGGCAGGAGGCGCGCGGGGACATTTGGTTTTCCTGGCCCAGGCCCGAACCATTGATGAACTGCACCTCGCCGGGCTCCAACTGGGCCAGGGCGATGGTCTGCTGCTCTAGGGCGGGAGCCCCGCCCAGCAGGTCCGCCAGCAGCTCCGCCATGATGTTGTTGCTGTACATGTTCATGCGCTTGAGCAGCTCCTGCATGGGCAGGGAGTGGTGCTCGGCCAAAACTTGGACGCTGGCGGGATCAATGGCTTCGGTGATCAGGGTCTGGCCCTGGATGGTCACCTGGGGCATGGGCGTCCCCTCGGGCAGGGTTTGGTATTGCTCCACGGCTTGCCAGGGCCAGTTGGCCGAATCGAGGCCCTCGCGGAAGAGACCGGCAGCGTAGGGGCGATCGCGCTCAAAGTTCATCGCAAACACCCCGCCCACGATCAAATTGCCCTCCACGCGGGTGATGCCGAGCTGGTTGAGGCTGTTGCCCAGGGCGATCGCCGACTCCCACACAAACATCGGATCGCCACCCCCGACCAAAATCAAGTCTCCCTTGACCACGCCCGCCTCAATCGGCCCATTCACCCCCACGCGGGTAATGAACTTATAGTCGGGCTCCCACTTGTCCACGGCCAGCAGCGTCGTCGCCAGCTTGGTCAAGGAAGCGGCGGGCAAGGGGGTGTTGCCTTCATGCTCGGCCAGGAGGCGATCGCCCTGCTGCACCCAAACGCCCTGCTGAAGTGAGTCGAAACCCACCCCGGCCAGGCGGCTAACATAGTCATCCACAACCTGCTGCACCGCTGGATCGGGATTGCTCACGTTGACGGCCAGGGGCTGGAAGGGCGGGGGTGCGGGGGGGGCTTGGAGGATGGGCAGTGAGGGCTGGGAGCCCTGTCCCCGAGAAGCGACCTGGGGCAGCCGTTGCAACAGGAACCTCAGCCCCAGCAGCCCGCCCGCGATCGCTAAAATCAACAGCAAAAAACTGCCACTGGGGCGTGGATTATACCGAGGATCGATGGACTGGGTTCGGCGCTGCCGCTGCTGCCGCTTCCTAGGGGCCTTGGGGGCCTTGGGAGCCTTGGGAGCCTTGGGAGCATTCTGGCCCTGGGGCGGACGAGGGGTCGAGGCGCGATCGGAGCGGGGGGGACGGGGAGGGGCCATGGGCACAGCGAGGAGAGGGTCAGGCTGAAGCAAAACCGGGCGGAACCGCCACCCGGCCAGACTCCGCAAATGGTAACAGAGCCCCAGGGGTAACGCTTGGGAGTCACGTATTCTCCTCGAAGCACCCCCTCTTCCACAAGGGATGAGGTCAGCTCAAGCTAGCCTGATAACCTCCACCCTGCTGGACTAGGCACCATGCCCTAACCCCCAAGTTCTCAACCGCAAGCCCTGAACCTAGAAAGCGGGAACATCCTACGGCTTCGGAAAAGTCGGCAGCTCGATCGCCGCCAGGGAAGCCACCCGGCCCCGATTGGCCTTGGGGATCGATGAAGCTTCTGCCAGTTCCTGTAGCAGGGGCCACTGCTTTAAAGGATGGGTTGGATTGAGAGAACTGGCCGAAATCGAACTGGCCGGACTGGCATTGGATTCAGACTCCTGGGTCGCCCGATCGCCCAGGGGCTTCGGGGCCATGGACAACGGCTGAAGGGGAGGAACAAAGGCGATCCCCTCGCCTGCCGGAGCCTTGGGGAGTCCAGCAACATCAGGTAACGAGCCCAGCCGGATCGATTCACTGCCTTGCGCTAGCTGAGCAGCCACCACCTCGGCCCGGCTGGGATCAAAGACGGGTTCCGCCCGCTCAACCCAGGGCGCGGAACGCTGCTGGTGTTTCCCAGGTACATTCTCCACGGCGACCTTCTCTCCAGGCAGATAGCCCGCCCCATTCCCAGGAGGGGCATCCAGCTTCGCCAGAGCCTGGGCAAGGGCTTCATCCTCCGATGGCAGCGACCAAGCCTTGACCGGCTGGGGACGGGGAAACAGCTCACCGGAACAATCCATCGGATCGGCCTCCAGGTCGGGCAGGTCGTAGCCGCTATCGTTGAGGTCCACAGCCAGACTTTTCTCCAGGGCTGCTTTGAACTGCATCGTGTGGCGCTGCTGGCGGCTGAGGCGGCTTTTCAGATCCCGGCAGAGCCCTTCGGCTTGGAGCAGTTGCTGGGCTTGATCGGAACAGCGACGCTGCACCTGGCTAAACTCGCGCTCCATGTGGGCCACCCGCTCTTGGCTGCTGTCGAGCTGGTTTTGCAAGGTCTCGATCAGAATGCCCTGGCGCTGCTGATTTTTTTGTTGCGCTTCGATCTCCTGGCTCAGTTTGAGCGATCGCCCCTGGCTCTCAACCAGCTCCTGGGTGCGCTGTTCCAGGAGCTGTTCCTGGCGATCGTACTGGTCTAGGTGGGCCTTGAAGTCATCCTGGCAGTCGGCAAGGGCTTCTTCCAACTCCCGGATCCAGCCCAGCAGCTCATGGTGGTAGGCCACCAGCTCCTCGGGGCTGGCAGCGGCGATGTCTGCGGCGGCAATCTCGTTCAGGCTTGGTCCCTCTACGGCAGCATCGACGGAAACGACTTGGTCTCGCGGAGAGATATCGAAGGAAGGATTTACGGTGCTGGCGGAGGCAGCGAGCCGCTCTTGGGAAGCCGGGGCAAAGATAGCGGGCGGTTGTTTTTTGGCGGCGGGCGCGCTGGCGGTGACGTTGCTGGCGGTGACGTTGCTGGCCGCGATGTTGATCGCTGGGGCCAAGCCAAGGCCCTCGGCAACGCCCAGGCCTCCGGCAACGCCCAGACCTCCAGCAACGCCCAAGCCTTCGGCAACACTCACGCCTTCGGTAACGCTGGCATCTTCCACAGCGCTGACATTGTCTGCGTCTGCCGCCGCGCCTGCATCTGCCGCCGCGCCTGCATCTGCCGCCGCGCCTGCATCCTCGACCGTCCCATGGAAGGTCGGCTGGCCCTGGCCAAAATCATCCGAAGGGGGGTGCGGAAAGGGAGCTTCCGGCAATGGCAGGTCATCCATCGGCGGGTTGGGGTTATCGTGAAACGCTGCCGCTTTGTCACTCATTGCTGCTCATCCACGTCAAAATTAGTTGGTCGTTCGCCGAACCCGGACCCCTGACCCAGGGTGGTGCCCAGGAGACCCCCGGCCCGGCCCGAGCGGTGATGCTCCTATCCATGCCTGGTCCGGATCCAGGCATGGTCCGGCTTCCAAAGAGACCAGCGTCCCGACCGATGTCGATTGCTCCCGTCACTCAACGGCATCCGTAGAGATGCCGGAACTACTAATAGCTAATAGTAGCGAGTGTTAAATGTTGAGCCGTATTTCTACTTAATTTCGATCATCCCGCAACCCAGACTAGAGCCAATGAAGACTAAAACTCTTGCCTATGCCTTGCCATTTTATTGCGGAACCGCTTCATGCTTACAGGTCGATCAAGATTTGTAAACCGTTTTCTCCTGTATCAAACTGAACTTTAGTCCTGTCAATTTGCTGGGCATTGTGCGCAAGGCTACGCAAAGATCAAAGAAGTTTGAATTCCCTAATCTCAGATATTTCACACAGGTCGTCGGCGCTGCTGGGGGGCTCTTGCTCCCCAGGTTTATAGCATTTCGGCTGCAAAACTCCAGGGGGCGAGGCACCAAGGGAGGATGAGGGGTCTCACCCAGCGGCCAGTGCTTGGTGTAGCAAATCGCGATGCATGAGGGCGCGATCGCGCAAAGATTGAATTTGTGCCCCCCCCAGCGACTGCCCCTGGTGAAATTCAGTGGTCCAAGCCTCGGCGATCGCCTCCGCCGAATCGGGCAGGGCCTCTAGGCTCCAGCCCGGCAGTGAGAGATCCTCCATCAGGCGATCGATCTTGGGATCATAGCTGAGGGCATGGCAGCGACAGCCCTCAGCCGCTGCCATGATCAAGCCATGGAGGCGCATGGACAGGGTCAGGTCCACCTGGCGAAAGATGCCTTTGAGATAGCGGGGATCAGAAATTTCGAGCAACTGGCAGGGGCCGGGCAGGCTCTGCTGGATCTGTTCAGCGATCGCCCGGTCCTGGCTGGGCTGGAATGGCAGCAGCAGAATCCCCGCATCGGTGCGCTGCTGGAGCTTGCCCAGGGCCTGGATCAGGCGCGCCAGGCGCGCCGGGGTGAGGCTGGGGTGGGCGCGCAGGCAAACTGCAATGCGGGGCGAGGGCAATTTGAGCGGCTCGCAATCGATGCCATCCAAGGCCCAGACCGGATCGGGGGCCAGTAGGCAGTCCACATTCCAAGCCTTGAGCTGCTGGGCGGAGCCGCCATCCCGCACGCTGACGCCATCGCATTTTTGAAAGGCCTGGCGGGCCAGCCAGCGCGTCAGGGGGCGCTGGAGCGGGCCGACCCCTTGGGACCAGGCCAGGGTGATTAAGCCAAATTGCTGGGCCAGGCCCATGAGGCCACAGTAGTAGAGCGGGCTGAGGGCGCTGGAGGCATCTTGAATTAGGCTGCCGCCGCCAAAAATAAAGGCATTGGCATTGCCTAGGGTGGAGAGCAGGGCAAAGCTGTTGGTGCGATCGCAGACCTCCACGCCATACTGCTGCCGAGTCCGTTCGACATCGCCGCTGAGCACAATCGGCGTTGCCTGCTCGGGCAGCATCTGGAGCAGCGTGGCCAACAGCGCCTCATCCCCCCCGTTGCCCTTGCCATAATAGCCACACAAAACTACGCGCATCTCCCTCCCCCATCCCCCAGATTGTTGCAATTTGCGGCGGGCAATTGATGGTGGCCTGCCCAGGGCCAAGCCCCCTATACAATACCGTGGTGGCCCCAGACCGCTATAAACCCGGACCGTTACGAACCCGGCCCCTGGGGATCTGCCGCCCTCCCCGCCGAGCTTACTGCTAGATTCCACACTGGCCCCACCCCCTAGACAAGCAACGCCCCATGCAAGCCCTTTCCATTCCCACTTGGATTATTCATGTCTCCAGCGTGCTGGAATGGACCCTGGCCATTTGGCTGATCTGGCGCTACGGCGAGGTCACCAACAACCGGGCCTGGCGCTGGCTGTCCCTCGGCATGTTACCGGCCCTGGTCAGTGCGCTCTGTGCCTGCACCTGGCATTTTTTCGATAACGCTGTGGCCTTAAACTGGCTGGTCACCCTCCAGGCCGCCACCACCGTGATGGGTAACAGTACGATGATGGGTGGAGCTTGGCTGCTGTGGCGATCGGTCCAGACCGAAGAGCAGGCCTGAGCCAGCCAGATTTCCCCAGTTTCCTCGTCCGATTCTCCAGAGCGAATGCTCTGGCAGTCCGATTCCCCAGAACCAATTCTCTAGCAGCACTATTTCTTTAGCAGCACTATTTCTTTAGCAGCACTATGGGCAGCACGTTCGGCCATCTCTTTCGCATCACCACCTTCGGCGAATCCCACGGCGGCGGCGTCGGCGTCATTGTCGATGGCTGCCCGCCTCGCCTAGAAATCACCGCTGAGGACATTCAAGTCGAGCTCGATCGCCGCCGCCCCGGCCAGAGCAAAATCACCACCCCCCGCAAGGAAACCGACACCTGCGAAATTCTCTCGGGCTTGTTTGAAGGCCGCACCACTGGCACCCCCATCTGCATCATGGTGCGCAACAAAGACCAGCGCCCCGGTGACTACAGCGAAATGGCGACAGCCTATCGCCCCTCCCATGCCGATGCCACCTACGATGCCAAGTATGGCTTTCGCAACTACCAGGGCGGGGGCCGGTCTTCGGCGCGGGAAACCATTGGCCGGGTGGCGGCGGGGGCGATCGCCAAAAAGCTGCTCTACCAAGTGGCTGGTGTCGAAATCATCGGCTACGTCAAGCGCATCAAAGACCTGGAAGCAACCCAGATCGATCCCGACAGCGTCACCCTCAAGGATGTGGAAAGCAACATCGTCCGCTGTCCCGACCAGGTCTGTGCCGAGCAGATGATTGCCATGATTGAGGCGATCGGCAAGGCGGGCGATTCCATCGGCGGCGTGGTGGAATGTGTCGCCCGCCATGTGCCTCGGGGCCTGGGCGAACCCGTGTTCGACAAGCTCGAAGCCGACCTGGCCAAGGGAGCCCTCTCCCTGCCCGCCTCCAAGGGCTTTGAAATCGGCTCCGGCTTCGCGGGCACGCTGATGACCGGCAGCGAACACAACGATGAGTTTTACATCGATGGGGCAGGCAACACCCGCACCCGCTCCAACCGATCCGGCGGCACCCAGGGCGGCATTTCCAACGGCGAGAATATCCTAATTCGCGTTGCCTTCAAGCCCACCGCCACCATTCGCAAGGCCCAAAACACCGTCACCCAGGATGGCAAAGAGACGGTGCTCTCCGCGCGGGGCCGCCATGACCCCTGCGTGCTGCCTCGGGCGGTGCCCATGGTGGAAGCCATGGTGGCGCTGGTGCTTTGCGATCATCTGATGCGCCAGCAGGGGCAATGCACGTTGATTTAGCCGATCGCCCCCCTGGGCAGCCTGAATCATTCCCAGGCAACTCTCAGGAAACTACGCTGCAACACTCAGACAGGGCTCAGAGCGGGCTCAGGTTGACGATGCATTCTAAGGACATCGAAATCAACCGGGCGGCTGCAACCGCCGCCCTCTCACTTCTCTGGAGTTTTGCATCATGAAATCTATCACCCGCGCCTTCTCTGCTGTTGCCTGTTCTACAATCGCCTACGCTGCCGTTGTGTTCACCGGTACGGTGTTGGCCCCATCCGCTGCGGTTGCAGCGACGCCGTTCAGCGCTGCCATTCAAGCAGAGCGCGGCCAGCTCGATGGCATCCCCGGCTATCAGAGACTCCAATCTGCCCTGCACAGTGGCAGCATCTCCGGCGAGGACATCCTTAAAGCGGCGGGCTTGGAGGTCAATGCCAGCGATGCCAATTTTGTGGAGAGCATTTTGCTCAACCCCAGCAACTAGTAGTCTGGAGCGTAAGTTTTGCCCCCCTCATCCTAATCCCTCACCCACAAGGGGAGAGGGACTCCGATCCGGCTCCCCTTCTCCATCAAATGGAGAAGGGGTTGGGGGATGAGGTTGGCTTAGGCTAATACAGAAACTTACGCCTCGCTGTACTAGAGCCCAAACTAGGGCCGCAATGGCAATTGCTCCAAAGCCGACAGCACCGGCTGGAGTGAACCGTCAGTCTGGCTAGTTTGGTTGGGCAGATGGAACTCGCTGAAGCGATCGCCCCAGGCGGGCGACAGCAGACGCAGGTGATAGGGAGCCTGGCTGAGCTGCTGGGCATAGCCAGGCTGTAGATAAGGTCGATAGCGATCGTCCTGGAGCAGATAGCTGTGCAGAAACGCCAAACCCAGGGCATTGGTGTAGTCCTGAAGGGCTGGGGGAGGCGGTGCGATCCAAGCTTGGAGGGACTGAATGCCCAGGGGCGGGGCTGTCCCCTGGCCATGGATTGCCGCGCCAACATTCCGTTGAAAATGAAGATGGCTGGCGGCTTCTGCCACGGCAAAATACTTGTCCTCGCTCCCGAGCCAGCGAAAGGCCGGCACCTGGCTGAGGACCAGCGGCGTGAGCGGATCGCGCTGGGCACCGCTCCACAGCAGCGGCAGGTGAATGCGCCCCAGCTCGCGGGGGCCGAACAGGCTGCGACCCACCGGATCGGCCAGGATTAGGGCGGCGATGCGATCGTCTTTTAGCTCAGGAACTTGGGCTGGATCCAACTCCAAGGCCCGACATTGCAGCAGCAGGGACAAATCCAGCAGCATCGCTCCAGGCTGGCAGTCCTGGCGCAGTTGGTCAAAGTTGATCCTCGCTCCGGCCAGGGCCAGGGCGGTGTAAGCGCCGAAGGAATGGCCGAAGACGGCGACGCGATCGAGCTGGAGGTGGTAGCGGTTGAGATTTTGGAGAGGGGGAGAGGGGGGGAGGGGGGAGA
>JAAUQQ010000160.1 GCA_012032745.1 Synechococcales cyanobacterium RM1_1_8 | reverse complement strand
CTTCCTGGCGCAGCCAAGCGCCATCAGTTCGGCGATCGGCTAGCCCCTGGCGGTTGTGCTCACCCAGGCCCTTAATTCCCGCCAACATTTCCAACACCGCCGCTCCCACCCCATCGGAATCTCGGTGGGGCACCTGCCAGCCGAGGCGGCCATCCTGGAGCGGATCGGCTGAACCATCGGCATCCCCCGCCAGCACCGGCACCCCACAGGCCATCGCTTCGAGATAAACAATGCCAAAGCCTTCCTGGGAGGGCATCACATAGGCATCGGCCAGGCGGTAGTGGTCCACCAGGTCAGCGGTGGCGACAAAACCCGCAAAGATGACGCGATCGCCCACCCCCAGATCCTGGGCGAGCTGAGCCAAGCGGGGCTGATCATCACCGCGACCAATCACTAGATACTTGACCTCCGGATGCTGGGCCAAAATCTGGGGCAAGGCCCGAATCGTCACATCGACGCCCTTATAAATATCGCCGGACCAGAGCCGCGCCACGGTCATCAACACCAGGGCATCGCCCAGGCCATATTTCTCTAGCCAGGGCTGGGGTTTGGGGCCGGGGCTGAACTGATCGCCATCGACTACACAGGGCAACATTTCGACCTGCTGGGGCGGAATTTGGTTGGCGGCGCAGAGGCGATCGCGACTATAGCGGCTAATCGTCCAAATCTGCTGGGCTGCCTGCAAAGCCCGCCGCTGGCCCCCCGGCACCGCCTGCCAAACCTCTTTGCCATAGGTCATCACCCCATAGCTCAACCCCAGGGGCTGGGCCAACAGCCGCACCAAGGGAGCGAGGTTCACATGGCCACAAATAATCCGACAGGGCCGATGGCGCAGCAGATTGACCCCCAGTCGCGCAGCAAGCTGCACCCGGCCTAGCTGCGCCGAACGGCCCTGGCAATAGTGGAACCGCAGGCGCGATCGCCCCCAAAGGGATTGTCACAGTCCGCCCCATCCCGCAGCAAAAACACATCGGCCTGGTGCCGCTCATCGGCCTCTAAAAAAGCAGTCAACACATCCTTCACATAGGACTGGATCCCGCCTTCCTGGGAAAAAATCTCCAGGAACACAAAGCAATAGCGGCTGGCATCGGGCTGAGCTGAAACCTTGGTTTTGGGCAAAGCGAAACCAAATGGTGCTGAAACTCCCACAAAAAAACCTAGCAAACGACAGTGAACGAAAAGACAAACGCGATCTCAAACATGCAGCCGCTGAATCGTTCCTAGAGTACCCAGATTCGATTCCATAGTCCGGGATGAGCGAACAGCCACCCACCCCTAGTCACGCCCAGGAGAGGGATTGGAGGCAAAGCCATCAAAAAAGCGCCCCTGGAAAGTACCAGGAGCGCCTAGGGTCGGTTGAGACCCAATCAGTCTAAAAACAGTGGAGCGGGTCTAGAACAGGCCCAAGGTCAGAGACTTGTCGATCGGCAAGGTTGCACCAATCCCCAAGTAAAGGGTGACAGCCGTTCCAAACAAGAACATCGCCGTAGCCACAGGGCGGCGGAACGGATTCTGGAACTTGTTGACGTTCTCAATGAAGGGAATCGCGATTAGGCCCAGGGGCACTGCGGTTTGCAACGCAATACCCAAAAGCTTGTTCGGAACCACGCGCAGAATCTGGAACACAGGGTACAGATACCACTCAGGCAGAATTTCCAGGGGCGTTGCAAAGGGGTTCGCAGGCTCGCCAATCATGGCGGGGTCGAGCACAGCCAAACCGACGATGCAGGCAATGCTACCCGCGATTACAACGGGGAAAATGTAGAGCAGATCGTTGGGCCAAGCGGGTTCACCGTAATAGTTGTGCCCCATGCCCTTGGCTAGCTTCTCGCGAAGGATGGGATCGGTTAGATCCGGCTTTTTAAGAATGGACATGATTGCGGGAGTTCTCCTTGGAGAATCTGATATGAAAAACGATTGAATGGAGCGGCTGCAATCGCTAGCGGAGGGCTAGGAAAACCTCATCAACCCAGTCTCCCAGGAAAGCGATTCCCCAGCACCAGTATTCCCAAATCCTTACAAAGGACCGGAAATGCCTTGCTTACGAATCATCAGGAAGTGGGCCAGCATGAACACCGCCAACAGCCAGGGCAACACAAAGGTATGCAGGCTGTAGAAGCGGGTCAAGGTGGACTGACCGACGCTCTGGCCGCCGCGCAGCAGCTCGACCATCAAGCCACCCACGACGGGAATGGCCTCGGGTACGCCGGAGACAATCTTGACGGCCCAATAGCCAACCTGGTCCCAGGGCAGGGAATAGCCCGTGACGCCAAAGCTGACGGTAATCACAGCCATGATCACGCCGGTCACCCAGGTCAGCTCGCGGGGCTTTTTGAAGCCGCCAGTGAGATAGACGCGGAAGACGTGGAGGATCATCATTAGCACCATCATGCTGGCGGACCAGCGGTGGACGGAGCGAATCAGCCAGCCGAAGCTCACTTCATTCATTAGGTACTGAATGGAGTTGAAGGCTTCGGTCACGCTGGGCTTGTAGTAAAAGGTCATCGCAAACCCGGTCGCAAACTGGACCAGGAAGCAGGTGAGGGTAATACCGCCCAAGCAGTAGAAAATATTGACATGAGGAGGGACATACTTGGTGCTGATGTCATCGGCGATCGCCTGGATCTCCAATCGCTCCTCGAACCAGTCGTAAACCTTCGCCATGAAACCGGGGTTCCTAAAATTGCATTCGTCATCTCTACGAAATGTAACACGTCTGATTTAGGAAGGGGCCTGTAAACTTTACACAATCGCCTTTTGAATCCCCTTTCACCCGCCGGAGCGGTCTCTCATTTTTGCTCCCCTTGCCGGGTCGATGGGCCAGAGAGGCCGAACCACCTCACTTGGAGGGCGCAGGGGAATAGACCGCGCCCAGGGGTTCGACGGGGGGATCGACTCAACGCTACAATTTGTTACATGAAACAACTCGCGTTCAGATTGTTTTTGGTTTTGCTGCTTCAGATCGGATTTTTCCTGGGCGGGGTGGGCCCTGGGTCGATGGCCTTGGCCCTGACGCCGGAGCAGCAGCTCTATAACGAAGCCTGGCGCATTGTCAGTCGCTCCTATTTGGATGACAGCTTCAACGACCACAATTGGTGGACGGTGCGTCAAAAGACCCTGCGCAAACGTGCTTTGGCCGAGCGCAGTGAGACCTACGATGCCATCCAAGAGTCCCTGGCACTGTTGGGGGATCCCTTCACGCGGTTGATGCGACCGGATCAATATCGCAATCTCAAGGTGACGACTTCGGGGGAGCTGACCGGGGTGGGGCTCCAGGTTGCCAAGGACAACGACAGCGGCAGTTTGATTGTGATTGCGCCGGTCCAGGGCTCCCCAGCGGAGGCCGCTGGCATCGGTCCGCGCGATCGCATTCTCCAAATCGACAGTGCCCTGACCCAAGACCTAAGCCTTGATGATGCCGCCACCCGGATGCGGGGGGAGCCGGGCTCGGCGGTCAAGCTGGTGATCCAAAAAGGCGAACAAACGCCCCAGGGTATTGAGCTGATCCGCGAACGCATTTCCCTCAACCCCGTCTCCTCGGCGCTGAAGCAAACCGCTCGGGGCCGCCTGGGCTATTTGCGCCTCAACCAGTTCAATGCCAACGCCACGGCGGAGTTTGAAGCGGCGGTGCGGGACTTGCAGCAGCAGGGGGCGGAGGCTTTCATCTTGGATCTGCGCAACAACCCCGGCGGGCTGTTGCAGGCGGGGATTGCCATTGCTCGCATGTGGATCGATGAGGGGGCGATCGTCTACACCGCCGATCGCCTCGGCATTCTCGATAGCTTCCAAGCAACCCACTCCGCCCTCAGCGATGCTCCCCTGGTGGTGTTGGTGAATGCGGGCACGGCCAGCGCCAGCGAGATCCTGGCGGGAGCCCTGCAAGATAGCGGTCGCGCCCAGCTCGTGGGCACAACCACCTTTGGCAAGGGCCTGATCCAATCGCTGTTTGAGCTGTCCGATGGCTCGGGCATGGCGGTCACCGTGGCCAAGTATGAAACCCCCGCCCACCACGACATTAACAAGCTGGGTATTCAGCCGGACCTGAGCATCGAAGCGGAGGGCCTGCGCCGGGACCAGCTCGCCACGGAAGCAGATCCGCAATATATGGCGGCGATTGAGCTGCTGGAATCTGGCCCGGCGGCGATCGCTTCCCCCCCGGAGCAGCGCAGTGCCGTCTGAGGCGGGTTCCTCCCAGGCTGGCCATTCCCAGGCTGGCTATTCCAAAACCGGCCCGGCAGTGGGCGGCAGCCGCACCTACCATGATCCCCTCCACGGCGGCATCACCCTCCACCGCGATGACCCCACCGAAGCGCTGCTCATCCAGCTAATCGACAGCCCGGAGTTCCAGCGCCTGCGGCGGATTCGCCAGCTCGGCCCTGCCAGCCTCACCTTCCACGGAGCCGAAGCCTCCCGCTTCACCCATTCCCTCGGCGTCATGCAGGTGGCTCGCCGTGCCTTTGATGCCCTGGCTCGGTCCTATGGCGAACTGCTGCCCCACCGCACGACGGTGCTCTGTGCGGCTATGCTCCATGACCTGGGCCATGGCCCCTTTAGCCATACCTGTGAAGACATTTTCGATAGCCACCACGAAGATTGGACGGCGCGAATTTTGTTGGAATCCCCGCCGATCAATCGCCTGCTGCGGGCAGCGGATGCCGATCTGCCGGAGATGATCATCGCCACCTACCGCAAGCACCATGCCCTGCCCCTGGTCAGTCAGCTAATTTCCAGCCAGTTGGATTGCGATCGCCTCGATTACCTGATGCGGGACAGCTACTACACCGGCACCTCCTACGGCAACCTCGACCTCGATCGCATCCTCGCTGCCCTGCGCTATGACCCCAAGCGACGGGAGCTGGTGGTGGCGGCCAAGGGGCAAGCGGCGATTGAGCATTACTTGATTGTGCGATCGCTGATGTATGCCCAGGTCTACAACCATCCCAAAAACATCGCCGCCGCCTGGGGCCTCAACCAAGCCTTCCGCCGAGCCAGGGAGCTGTACCTGGCAGGCCAACTCCAGACTGACTCAACCCTGGCGGCCTGGCTGGGCCAAGCGCCCCTGGGCATCGAAGACTATCTGGCTGCCGATGACCCTGTGTTTAACTATCATTTGCAATCTTGGCAGCGCCAGGGCGCGGGCCAGCCCCATCAAGATCCGCTCCTAGCCGACCTCAGCCAGCGCTGCGTCAACCGTCGCCTGTTCAAAGCCAAGGCCCTGGGAGACTTGTCCGCCGACCAACAGCAGGATCTTTTGGCCCAGGTCCAGACCGTCTTGGCAGAGCGGGGGCTGAGCCCGACCCATTACGCTGGCCTAGAAGTCGCCTTCAGCCGAGGCTACCAGCCCTACAGAGAGGGCATCCGCGTCCAGACCCCCAGCGGCAGCCGGGAAATTGGCGAGGTCTCGCCCCTGATCCGCGCCCTCGTCCAGACCCGGCAAACCACCTGGCTGATCTATCCCCGCTTGATCGAAGGGGAATTGCAGGTGCTGATGGAGGATTAACCGAGATCCCACAAATCACAGATCCCACAGATCCCACAGATCACAACTGGGCCACCAGCGCCTGAAACCCTGGGCGCGCCCGAATCTTTTTAAAATCAGCATCCACCCGCGCCATCTCCCGGTAGACCTCGGGCTGCTCGGCGATCGCCAAGCGTAGGTCCGCGATCGCCCGCTCCGCCTCCCCAATTGGGCATAGCAAGCAGCCCGGTTATAGCGACAGTCCTGGTGCTCCGGTTCCAGTTCCAGAACCTGGCTAAAGTCTTCCGCCGCCTTGCGATAGCGACCCAGATGGCAATAGGCCACGCCCCGGTAATAGGCCGTGGCGGTGCGCTCGGGGCTGAGGGCCAGGGCCTGGCTGTAGCTGCCGATGGCCTCTCGATAGCGCCCGAGCTTGCCCAGGGCATTGCCGCGATTTTCGAGCACTTCCACACATTGGGGACGCAGGGCTAACACCTTGCTGTAGCTGGCGATCGCCGCTTCATAGCGCTCCAGGTTATACAGCACATTGGCCCGGCCATTCCAGGCTTCATCCTTGCTGGAATTGAGCAACACCGCCTGGTCATAGCAAGCCAGGGCCTCCTCGCAGCGGCCCAGGGCAAACAGCAAATAGCCCCGGTTCTGCCAAGCCTGGTAATAGTCTGGCAAGAGGCTGACCGCCCGCTCAAAATCCGCCAGGGCCGCTTCCCAGTGGCCCCGCTGGCCCTGGAGGAAACCGCGATTGTTCAAGGCCCTGGCATAGTCGGGCTTGAGGGCAAGGGCCTGGTCGTAGCAGGCCAGGGATTCATCGAGGCGATCGAGCTTGCGCAGCACCACCCCTCGACCATTCCAGGCTTCGGGCGAATCGGGCGACAGGGCTGAGGCATATTCCCAATTTTCGAGGGATTCGGGGTAGCTGCCCATGCGGTCTAGGATCTCCGCCCGCTGCATCCAGGCCGCATCCCATTCTGGATTGAGGGTCAAGCAACAATTGCAACTGGCGATCGCCGCTTCATAGTCCCGCAGGCGCATCAGGGCCTCGCTGCGCTGGAGCCAATGGCCGAGGTTGCGGGGCTCGGCGGCGATGCGGCGATCGCACTCCAGCAGGGCATCTTTCAAGGCCAAAAAGCGTTGCTTTGCCTGGCTGGGCAGCACTTTGATTTTGTCGAAGTCAACGATGCTCTCTTCGGTCGCGCCCGAGGGGCGATGTTCGAGACGAGTCATAGGACAAAAGTTTGCAGAAAAAACGGAGTCTGAGCGAGGCCCAAGGCCAAAGCAACAGTCTAAGGGGCTACATTACTCTATTTCGTTTAGGCAGCGGGTATCTAGCCAGGCTCAGGTCACACCAACGGTTAGGTCATGCCAGAGCCGGAACCCCAGAAACAATCCCAGACCACTGCACCTTCTTCTCCCCCGTACGGCGATAGGAAAAAAACTGCTCCGGCTCCTGATAGGTGCAATGGGGGGCCACAGCAAGCTGCTCCGCCTCCAAGCCCAAGCCAATTAGCTGAAGAACATTGATTCGACGCACATCCAGCCGTACCTTACCCTCCGCCGGATCTGGCAAAATCGGTGGATTGGCCAACCCCTGAAGCGTCAGCAGCAGCGTCGCCTGATCCGCCGTGTTCAGCAATGTTGCCCCCACCTGGGCTGCCGTTGCGTGATCCACCTGGTAGACCTGACCGGCGATCGCAGGCCCCAAAGCTACTCGCAAATCCCCGAGCTGGCTGCCCTGGGCGACAAACTGGGCCACCGCCTCGGGCAAAATCTGGGCAGCGGTTCCCCGCCAGCCCGCATGGACCGCCGCCGCCATGCCCGTTCGCACATCGCCCAGCAGCGCTGGCGTGCAATCCGCTGAACAGGTCCAAACCGATTGATTGGGGGCGATCGCCAAAATCCCATCCGCCTCTGCCAAGGTCTGCCCCACTGCCGAGCTGCCGCTACCTGGCATCTGCTCCGCCGCCATGGGTGCGGGGCTCAGCTCCGGCGTCCGCAGCACGCAATTGCCATGGACCTGCTTGACCCGGTAGACCTCAGCCCTGGGCGCGAGCAATGGGGATAGGCCGCTGGGGGTTTGGGGCCAGCTCTGGCAGCTAAAAAAACCATGGGGCCAATCCTGGAGCAATTCACAGGTTAAGTAGGGGGTTTCCCCTGTCGTTTGCCATTGCCACTGACCTTGCCCCTGACTTTGCCCCTGACTTTGCCCCTGACTTTGCCACTGACCCATGGGCGACCCCTACAAAAACAACATCACAGTCCAAGATCAATTTATCAAAGCCCCGGCCCGAAAGGGTGCAAACCCCCTAGAGCAACTTGCCAGGGCCTGAAGATGGCCTGACTGTAGTCTGCATTGGCATCCATAGAGATGGGGATACTTCGCTGGGAGAATGGAAACTGACCTGGACGAGATCCAAGACCCGTGATCCAAGACCCGTGATCCAAGACCCGTGATCTAAGACCCGTGATCCAAGACCACTGGCCCCCTCCTTTTTTCCAACGCGATCGCTTCCACACTGCCCTCCAGCTCCCCCCCCAAACTCCCTTCGCCCTCGACCTCCACTGCCACCGCCAGCTCCCTTCCACCAACGACCACCTGCTCCAGCTCCTGGCCCAAGGGGCTCCAGCGGGCACCGTCGTCCTCGCCCAGCAGCAAACCCAGGGGCGCGGTCAACAGGGGCGATCGTGGCAATCCCCAGCGGGGGGGGCTCTACCTCTCCCTGGGGCTGCGGCCCAACCTGCCCGCCGCCGCAGGAGCCCGACTCACCCTCGGCAGTGCCTGGGGGCTGGCCACCCTGCTGCGGGCCCAGGGCTTTCCCGTCAGCATCAAATGGCCCAATGATTTGGTCTTGCAGGGCAAAAAACTGGGGGGTATCCTGACGGAATCCAAGCTGCGCGGCGGCATCATCCACCAAGCCGTGGTGGGGCTGGGGCTCAACTGGCGCAATCCGGTGCCCGAGGGGCGATCGCCCTAGGAAGCCTGGTTCCTCTATCTCAGCCCAGCCCCCAGCCCATCCCCCAGCCCATCCCGACCCATTCAATCCGGCTGGGGGAACCTCCGCCTCGAATAGAGCATCTGGAGACCCTGGCCGCGATCGCCCTCCAAGGCCTCATCCTTGGCTACTGCCGCTGGTGCCATGACCTGCCCGGTTCCGCCAGTCCCCCGCTGGCTGAGCTGTTAGGTCAATATGAATCCCTAATGGATAGGCTCGGCGGCCCTGTTGATCTCCCAGGCCAAACGGGAATCATCAGGGGAATTGCTTCCACCGGAGAATTAAAAGTTTCCATAAACCAGACCGAGAAACTGTTTCCTCCAGGCACGATTAAGTTGGGTTACGATTGAACGCGGGTGTTTTGGCCTAGCGGAGGGATTGGGAGCCATCCCGAAATCGACATCTTCCAACCTTCAAACCCAAGCTCCAGACCCAAGCTCCAGACCCAAGCTCCAGACCTAGCTGTCTTGACGTTCCTAAACCATCGCAACGAGCATGACCTTGCAGCCTACTCCTCCCCACTTCGGACGAATCTCCCCCCTGCTGATTCGCTCCCTTGGCTGTTTTGGCAGCGCTAGCCTGCTCGCCAGTGGCCTGATCCTCAACGGCATCGCCCTCGCCCAGGAAGCGGTGGATGCTCCCCTGACCGAGGCGGCCTCCCTGGGAGCCGTCGAACCGGCCTATACACCGCCTCCCGCACCGGAACCGGCCTACCAAGCCCCGCTGCCCGCGCCGGATCTGGCTCCCCCCGTGATTAACCTCGCTCCCCAGGACTTTGCCCCGGCCCCGGCGGGCACCGAAGTCAACGACGTTTTTGATGCGCCCCTGGAGGGCTACGTCGCCCCCATCGAGCCAGCTCCCGCCGCCAATGGCGCGGCCAACGACGGTGCCGCTGCTAGCACCAACGTGATTGACGACTCAGGCCTCTATTCCACTGGAGCTACGGGCAATGGTGCTGCCAGCGCCCAGGATGCTGAGCTGCTGCGCAATGCCGAAGTCATTGTCAAAAAGACGCCCAGCGGCGAAACCTACATAGCCGGGCCTAGAAACACTCCCGGCAACGCCCCCGGCAATCTCCCTGGCCAGCCAAGCGTGGCCAATAGCGGCGATGCTCCCCTCACCGCTGGAGCCGCCAAAACCCCAGGGGCTAGCCCGGCCCAGGGCGGTGCTAACGGTAGCGGCATGAATGGCAATGGCAGACCCAGCGTCGTTCTGGGCAATGGTTCTGCTGCTCCCTCCAATGTGAGTGCCGCCCAGGCCGCCAAAATCCAAGCGAGTGGCGGGTTTGGCAACCCCGGCCGCAACGGCCATTTGCCCACGCCCTCCACGACCCCTACCACTCAGCTAGCCGGGCGCACAGGCCAGGGCAATGGCTACAGCGTCACCTACCCCACCTCCGGGGCGCTGAGCATGGCTGTCCAAAGCCTGGGCCAGACCCTGTCGCCTTCCCTAAGCGCCACCAGCTACTTTGCTCGCACCCAGCGGCCCAGTGCGGTGCCGGGGAATGGCGATCGCCAACTCCTCTTCCCCCTCAGTGTTCCTGCCCCGATTTCCTCGGTCTTTGGCTGGCGCATCCACCCGATTTTTAACACCCAGCGCTTCCACAGCGGCACGGACCTGGCCGCCGAGCAAGGCACCCCGGTGGTCGCCACGCTCACGGGCTTGGCCAGCGTCGCTGATTTTGTCGGTGGCTATGGCCTCACGGTTGTCCTCGACCATGCCGATGGCAAGCACCAAACCCTCTACGGCCATATGTCGGAAATCTACGTCCAGCCGGGCCAGGTGGTCCGCCAGGGCGAAGTCATTGGCCGGGTTGGCAGCACCGGCAATTCCACAGGCCCCCACCTCCACTTTGAAGTGCGTGAGTTGACCAATGAGGGCTGGATGGCGATCGATCCGGGCCGCTACCTAGAGGGCTCCATTGCCCAGCTCATGAACGTTCTGCGCAATGAGCCGATGAACCCGATCGCCATCTCCCAAATTCCAATCCAGCTCCAGCCATCCACCGCCAGGCAGGCTGGGCTTCCCCAGAACCAGCTCAAGCTCTCCACGGGCCTCAAGCCGCTGTTGCAGCGATCGCCCCAGGCCGCTGGTTTCCAGCCGAGAACCCCCCTAGAGCAAAAGGTCGTCCAGGTGGTCAAGGCCCTGGAAAACTCGCCCCAGCCTCGCACAGCCGCTCGGGTGCAGCCGCGATCGCAGTCCACCCTCTCCTACCAGCCTGCCAATCCAAATCTGGTCACCCAGGCCCTCAGCCCCGAGAATTCAGCTCGCGAGTAGACTCGGGCTTAGGTTTTGTCGCCTCACCCAACCCCTCTCCCACGAGGGGAGAGGGGCTCCGATCCGGCTACCCTTCTCCCGGCTGTTGTGTTTTTGGGGGAGAAGGGGCTGGGGGATGAGGGCGGCTAAAGTCTACCGGGCCTAAGCCTTGCACTCATCTGCTCCCTTGCCCTCCCGCAACG
>JAAUQQ010000159.1 GCA_012032745.1 Synechococcales cyanobacterium RM1_1_8 | reverse complement strand
TTGCCGTGTTACCTAGATAAGACCAGATGAAGTAGGAAAGCTTCTTTGCGGCACCCATTTGATTGTGGTGCGAGAGTAAAGAAGCCCGCGCTCTATCTGAAAGATGAGCGTCGGGAGTATGTCACGAACAAGAATCAACAGACTTTTCCACATGACCCATGACCGCTACTCCACCGTGACGCTCTTGGCCAGGTTGCGCGGTTGGTCCACATCCAGGCCACGCCGGGCGGCGATGTGGTAGGACAGCAATTGCAACGGAATCACTGAGAGGATCGGCGAGAGCAATTCATCCACCGCCGGGACTGTGAGCACATCGTCGAAGAAGTCGGCCTTGCTGTTGCTAGGCAGCACGCCAATCAGGCGGGCATCGCGGGCTTTGGCCTCCTGGGCATTGGAAAGCACTTTGTCGTAGACGCTGCCGGGCATGGCGATCGCCACCACGGGCACCTTAGAGTCCAGCAGAGCAATGGGGCCATGCTTCATTTCCCCAGCGGGGTAGCCCTCGGCGTGGATATAGCTAATTTCCTTCAGTTTCAAGGCTCCCTCCAGGGCGATGGGGAAGTTGATGCCCCGACCGACAAAGATGAAATCCTGGGTTTCGGTGAAGTCATGGGCCAGGGCTGCGATCGCTTCGTCTTGGGTTTCCAAAATGGTTTCGACCTGGCTGGGGAGCTGCCGCAGTCCGACCATGAGCTGCTCCAAGCGTTCGGGGGAGGCCGCTTTGCGGCTGTGGGCCAGGTCCAAAGCCAGCAGATAGAACGCCATTAGCTGACCAATGAAGGTCTTGGTGGCAGCCACGCCCACCTCCATGCCAGCGGGGGTGGTGAGCAGGTGGGGGACGAGATGGGCGAGGCTGCATTCGGGGCGATTGGTGATGCCCAATAGGCGTGGAGCGAAGGCTGGGCCTCGATCCTGGCTGCGCTGAAGCTCCATTTCGAGGGCGGCGAGGGTGTCGGCGGTTTCCCCCGATTGGGTGACGCCGATGGTGAGGCTGTTGGGCTGGAGCGGCGGCGGGGCGTAGCGATATTCCGAGGCGTAGTGAACCGCTGTGGGGATGCCGGCGAGCTGTTCGAGCAAATAGCCGCCCACGAGGCTGGCGTGCCAACTGGTGCCACAGGCGAGAATTTTGATCTGGGCCAGGTCGGTGTAGAGGGCTTCGGGCAGGCCAAGCTGAACCGGCGATCGGTGGGGCGGCACGGCGGGGTTGGGGTCAGTGCCGGAGGGGCTAGCGGGATTGGGACCAGCGGGGTTGGCGGCAGCGGGATTGGGATCAGCGGGATTGGGATCAGCGGCCTCGGGGTTAGGCAGATAGGCTTCGAGGCAGGCGCGAATGACGCCGGGCTGCTCGTGGATTTCCTTGAGCATGAAGTGTTTGTAGCCCTGCTTGTCGGCGCTGTCTTGGCCGCCGGTGAGCTGACGGGGCAGGCGGCGCAGGCGCTGGCCTGCGAAGTCCATCAAGCGGATGCCCAGGGGGGTGAGCAGGGCGATTTCGCCGTTGCCCAGGTTGAGCACCGCGCGGGTGTGGCTGAGCAGGGCGGGGGTATCGGAGGCGCAAAAAACTCGCCCTGGCCGAAGCCAATCACCAGGGGAGCCTGCTGGCGGGCGGTGACGAGTTCATCGGGGTAGTCGGCGCAGAGGACGGCGATCGCAAAACTCCCCTCCAAACGCTGCACCACCCGCCGGGTCGCTTCGGCCAAGGGCGAATCAAACTGGGCCAGTTCGCCAGCATCGGCCAGCTTGGCCAGACTGCGCTCAATCAGATTGGGAATCACCTCCGTATCGGTCTCGGAAACAAACTCACAGCCCTGGGCGATCAGTTCCTGCCGCAGTTCGAGGTAGTTCTCCACAATGCCGTTTTGGACGACGCCCACGCGCTGGGTCATACCAAAATGCGGGTGGGCGTTATGTTCCTCAGGCTTGCCGTGGGTGGCCCAGCGGGTGTGGCCGATGCCGATCTGGACGGGGGCTTCCGAAGGGGCCGGGCTGACTTGAGCCAGGTCAGGGTGAGGCTCTAGGCTCGCTTCGGCTTCGAGCTTGGCGGCCAGATTGAGCAGCTTGCCCTTGGCCCGGACCCGGTGCAGCTTGTTGTCGGCGATCGTGGCAATCCCAGCGGAATCATAGCCACGGTATTCCAGCTTGCGCAGACCTTCGAGCAGGATTCCGGTTGCCGCCTGGGGACCGACATAGCCAACAATGCCACACATAAGCTGAGAAACTCCTGGGGTGTCC
The DNA here is from genome assembly GCA_012032745.1 of Synechococcales cyanobacterium RM1_1_8. Taxonomy (GTDB): domain Bacteria; phylum Cyanobacteriota; class Cyanobacteriia; order PCC-9006; family JAAUQQ01; genus JAAUQQ01. Next base: position 8,709 of record JAAUQQ010000159.1, on the reverse strand, counting down.
TGGGCGGGCGGAAGAGCCTGGGCCGCACCGGGAATTATACTTGGCCAGATTCCTCGCTGGGGCGGATCTGGCAAAGCGAGGCGATCGCTGGGCTCGTTCGGCTAACTCGTCTTGGCAGTCACCAGCAGCAACAAAAAGGCGTGAGCTGCCCATGCCGCCCACGCCCTTTACATAAACTCGCAAAACAGTAGCAAGACAGCTTCAGTCAAACTGGCAAAACAGGTAGACCCATCCAGCCAGTCCATCAGACCACAATGCTGCGGCCCAACTCAGGTCTGGCTGAGTGATTAGTAGGCCAAGCCCATGCTGCGGGTGGTTTCAGCGCCCAGGTAGACCCGGACACTGAGGAAATCGGTCGGGCAAGCGGTTTCGCAGCGCTTGCAGCCCACACAGTCTTCCGTGCGAGGCGAAGAGGCGATCTGACCGGCCCGACAGCCATCCCAGGGCACCATTCGAGCACGTCCGTGGGACAGGCGCGAACGCATTGGGTGCAGCCAATGCAGGTGTCGTAAATTTTGACCTTATGAGACATATGAATTTCGTGGCTCCAGACTAAGGACTCACATGGGCATTAAAGCGATCACAATTGCTGCGACTAAAAAGCTCGACTTGCTCGCCCATCCCTGAAAGGTCCAGGGTCAAACATCAAGCCGAACCGTCAGAACGCAAGCAGACCGACGATTTTTATCAGGATTGGTCCAAGTCTACCCCAGGGATTTCGGGGGGATGCGATCGCCGATCCAAAACTTCAAACATCGTAATAATCCCAGGGTAGCCAGCGCCAGCCCTTGCATTGGCCCCCGGACGGCGGGCCAGCAGAACAGAGTAAAGCGGATCGTCCCTTTGCCGATAAGATGAACAAACGCCGAAATGCTAACGAAAAGCATCACCTGGTCATGCAAAGGAATTGAGGTTTATGAGCAAAGAGGAAACCCTGGCAAAGGTACAGAAGATCGTCGCTGAGCAGCTCAGCGTCGACTTAGAAGAGGTCAAGCCTGCGGCGAGTTTCGCCAATGACCTCGGCGCTGACTCCCTCGATACCGTCGAGCTGGTCATGGCCCTAGAGGAAGAGTTTGAAATCGAAATTCCCGATGAAGCCGCCGAGGGCATTGCGACGGTTCAGGATGCTGTGGACTTCATCGAAGCCAAGGCAAGCTAGGACTCCGCTGAGTCTTGGATCTTCGCTCTGGGAAGCGATGGTTCGTTGAACATCTCGCTGGGGCCATCCTCAGCGTTTAGATTTTTGGGCTGTTCCTGCTTGTAGCTGTTCCTGAATTTTGACTTGAGCGATCGCGCCCCAAGATATCGATTTGGCTTGACTGAGATTTGGCTTGACTGAGACCCCCTATGACGGATTCTGCTAATCGCCGCGTGGTCATCACGGGCATGGGTGCCATCACCCCCATCGGGAATACCCTCGCCGACTATTGGGAAGGCCTAATCACGGGCCGCAATGGCATCGGCGCGATCGCCGCCTTCGATGCCTCGGCCCACGCCTGTCGCATCGCCGGGGAGGTCAAGGGGTTCAAGCCCGAGGCACATATGGATCGCAAGGATGCGAAGCGCATGGATCGCTTCTCCCAGTTTGCGGTGGCGGCGGCCCAGCAGGCCGTCAGCGATGCCAACTTGCAAATTACCGATCTCAACGCCGAGCGCATTGGCGTGCTGATCGGCAGCGGCATCGGCGGCATCCAAGTGATGGAAGACCAGCAGACGATCTACCTCACCAAGGGACCATCGCGCTGTAGCCCGTTTATGATTCCGATGATGATTGCCAACATGGCAGCGGGGTTGACGGCAATCCAGATTGGGGCAAAAGGCCCGAACTCCTGCACCGTGACGGCCTGTGCAGCAGGGGCCAACGCCGTGGGAGATGCCTTCCGCCAGATCAAGGGCGGCTATGCCGATGCCATGGTCTGCGGTGGCACGGAGGCAGCGGTAACGCCCCTGTCGATGGCAGGATTTGCTGCCTGTCGCGCCCTTTCTAGCCGCAATGACGATCCAGAACATGCCTGTCGCCCCTTCGATGTGGGTCGCGATGGCTTTGTCATGGGCGAAGGGGCTGGAATGCTGTTGCTCGAAGACTTGGACCATGCCCAGGCGCGGGGTGCTCGCATCTATGCGGAGGTCGTGGGCTACGCCATGACCTGCGATGCCTACCATATGACCCTGCCAGTGCCGGGGGGGGCGGGGGCAGCGCGGGCGATCGAGCTGGCCCTCAAGGATGGCGGCATTCAGCCGGACCAGGTGAGCTACATCAATGCCCATGGCACCAGCACCCCCGCCAACGATAAGACCGAGACAGCGGCGATCAAGAAGGCCCTGGGGGAAGAGAATGCTCGTCGGGTGGCAATCAGCTCCACCAAGTCGATGACGGGACATTTGCTGGGGGGCTCCGGCGGCATTGAAGCCGTGGCCACTGCCCTGGCGGTTTACCACGATCAGCTACCGCCGACGATTAACCTAGAAACGCCGGATCCTGAGTGTGATTTGGACTACGTGGCCCACCAATCCCGCGCCCAGCGAGTGGATGTGGCCATTTCCAATTCCTTTGGCTTCGGGGGCCACAACGTCACCCTGGCGCTGCGCAAGTATTTGGCCTAAACCCAGGCCCGGATTCTGGGCCTAGAATCCGGGCCGAGGTGTGGTGTGACGCCAGCCTGGAAGTGGTGTTGGGATGGGTTCAAGCGCTAGGTTTTGGGGCCTGTGGTTTAGGGGGCCGTGGTTCGGGGGTCTGGCAGCGCTTTGGAAACTCCGAGCGGCCGGGGCCGAGCGGGGGAGCAGCGGATTTTGAAGCAAATTTTACAGAAAATTATCCGCTTCACACTTGTTCATCACCTCCGTCGATGGAATGATGGCCATAACGACTGAGAATGATTGTGCGATTTGCTGCTGTTGCCTCCATAGACGCCGCCAGTTGCCCCGATCCGTTGCTCTGAGCCGTTGCTTCTGGGCGATCGCTCCGACCGCGCCCCCCCAAAAAACGCCCCCCAAAAACGCCCCCCAAACGCCCCAAGCTGCGTTTGAGATTTGCCCCAGCCACACGATCTGGACAGCAATGTCCCCCTCCACCCACCACGTTAGGTAGTTACAAAATATGGTTGCCGTAAGCCAATCCCTCGAAGAACTTTGCATTAATTCGGTGCGCTTTTTGGCGATCGATGGCGTTGAGAAGGCCAAGTCTGGCCACCCCGGTTTGCCCATGGGTGCCGCTCCCATGTCCTTTGTCCTCTGGGACAAGTTCATGCGCTTCAACCCCAAGAACCCGGACTGGGTCAACCGCGATCGCTTTGTCCTGTCCGCAGGCCACGGCTCCATGCTCCAGTACGCCCTGCTGTATCTGACGGGCTACGACAGCGTCACCCTGGACGATCTCAAGCAGTTTCGCCAGTGGGGCTCCCGCACGCCGGGCCACCCCGAGAACTTTGAGACCAAGGGTGTGGAAGTGACCACCGGTCCCCTGGGCCAGGGCATCTGTAATGCCGTGGGTCTGGCCATGGCCGAGGCTCACCTGGCGGCGAAGTTCAACAAGCCGGATTGCCAGATCATTGACCATTACACCTATGCCCTCATGGGGGATGGCTGCAACATGGAGGGCGTCTCCGGCGAGGCCTGCTCCCTGGCGGGCCACCTGGGCCTGGGCAAATTGATTGCCCTGTATGACGACAACCACATTTCCATCGACGGCGACACCACCGTGTCCTTTACTGAGGATGTGGGCAAGCGCTACGAAGCCTACGGTTGGCAGGTAATCGTAGTGGGCAACGGCGATAGCGATACCGAATCCATCGCCAAGGCGATTGAGCAGGCCAAGGCGGAGACCGAGCGCCCCACCCTGATCAAGATCCGCACCACCATCGGCTTTGGCTCCCCCAACCGCCAGGGCACTGCCGGTATCCACGGTGCAGCCCTGGGTGCTGATGAAATCGAAGCCACCAAGAAGAATTTGGGCTGGGAGTATGGCTCCTTTGAGGTGCCTGACGATGCCCTGGCCCATTGGCGCAAGGCGATTGATCGCGGTGCCAGCGCCGAGGCGGAGTGGGACCAGACCTTTGCGACCTATAAAACAAAGTACGCGGCTGAGGCGGCTGAGTTTGAGCGTCAGGTTAGCGGCAAGCTGCCCGAGGGTTGGGAGAAATGCCTACCCACCTACACCCCCGATGACAAGCCCCTGGCGACGCGCAAGACCTCGGAGATTACCTTGAACGCGATCGCCGAAGCCGTCCCCGAACTCGTCGGCGGCTCCGCTGACCTGACCCACTCCAACCTCACCTATCTAAAGTGCTCCACGGATTTCCAGAAGGGAGCCTACGCCGGTCGCAACCTGCGCTTTGGCGTGCGGGAGCACGGCATGGGTGCCATTTGCAATGGCATTGCCCTCCATGGCACCGGCTTGATTCCCTTCGATGCCACCTTCCTGGTCTTTGCCGACTACATGCGCGGTGCGATTCGCCTGTCGGCCCTGTCCCAGTGTCAGGTCATCCATGTCATGACCCATGACTCCATTGCCCTGGGCGAAGATGGACCCACCCACCAGCCTGTGGAAACCATCGCTTCCCTGCGGGTGATTCCCAACCTGTTGGTCTTCCGCCCTGCGGATGGCAATGAGACTTCGGGGGCTTATAAAGTGGCGATCGAGCGACGCAAGCAGTCTTCGATCATGGCCATGACCCGCCAGAACTTGCCCCAGTTGGCCGGGTCTTCCATTGAAGGCGTGGCCAAGGGCGCTTACACCGTGGTCGATTGCGATGGCACGCCGGACTTGGTGATGTTGGCGACGGGCAGCGAAGTCAGCCTCTGTGTGGACGCTGCCAAGGAGCTGGGTGGCAAGATTCGCGTGGTTTCCATGCCCTGCCGTGAGATCTTTGAGGAGCAGGATGAGGCCTATCGCAATTCCATTTTGCCCCTAGGCATCAAGCGCCTGGTGGTTGAGGCAGGCACCACCTTTGGTTGGAGCAAGTATGCAGGCGACAGCGGCGACATCATCGGCGTGGATAGCTTCGGTGCTTCGGCTCCCGGTGGCAAGATCATGGAGGAGTTTGGCTTCACCGTGGCCAATGTGGTTGCCAAGGCTAAGGCGTTGGTGGCATAGCCTCAACTTTCCTTGCGCCTAACCTCCCTCACCCCGGCCCCTCTTCCATTTTGTTGGGAGAGGGGGAATCAGCCGCTTGGGCTGGGTTTTCGTTGCTTCCCTGGCTCCTGGTTGCTCCAAAGGCACCGGGCGCTGGAGGTTTTCCCTGGGGCGATGGACTGGGGCTACCGCTGGAGGGGATTGCCCGATGGATTGACCAAATCCTGAAGCTTCTGCTTAATCTGCAAATCAAACACCTCCCACTTCAGCCGGGCAAACTCCGCTTGGTCATTGTCTCCCGAGAGAAAACCCACGGGAATCTCAAAGCCCCCAGCCTGGGAGCGACCGCCCCCAAAGAACCGGCCCTGGGAATCGCGGCCAAAGGCTTCTTTTAAAAATTCATCGGGATCTAGGGTGAGCTTGCTGGTGCGCAGGGAACCCACCACCAGCTCAATGCGATCGTCCTCATCGTGGACAATGCCGTAGACCAGGGCGGTGTGGACATTCTCCTCGGTGACCAAAAAATCCGCAGCCTGGGGAATGGCATCTCGATCCTCATAGCGCAGATAACCCACCCCGGCGACGCAAAAGTTGTTTTGGACCAGGCGATTGCGCAGGGAACGTTCGATCACATCCATCACCCGCTTCGATCGCGAAGATTGCAAAATCGCCCCCAGCAACTGAGCATCGTAAAAGCGGCTGAGGTAGGCCGCAGCCAAAAAGTCTTCTTCCCTGGCCTGCTGAAGGTTCTGGGTATCGGAGCGCAGGCCGTGGATCAGCGCGGTGGCGCAGTATACATGGATCTTGCTATCGCTATCGAGCGCCAGCAGCCCCGCCTGGAGGTACTGGGCCAGAATGGTCGCCGTGGCGCGCACCTGGGGCCGCAGGTCCAAAAACGCTACCGGCAGCTCCGTCTCGCCATTGTGGTGATCGAAAATCGCCACGATGGGCAGCCCGGCTTCGACCACAAAGGGGGTGATTTGGCTGGTGTCCCCCTGGGTGTCCACAAACACACAGCCTTGGTAGTTGAGCCAATTGCGCTCCTTGAGGCTCTGGGGCGGCCAGCGCTGGGCGGGCAGGCCGGTGAGCTTGACCAGGGCGATGTTTTCCTGGTGGCTGAGGGTGCCGGCATAGACTAGATCGCAGTCGATGCGGTAGGTCTGGGCGATCAGCTTGAAGGCCCAGGCTGAGGAGAGGGCATCGGGATCGGGAAAGTCTTGGAGGATGACCAGGAGGCGATCGCCCCGGTGCCCTTCTAGGGTTTGATGAAGCTGCTCCGCCTTGGACTCGGGCGTGAAGCGAGGCTCAGCCCGATCTAGGGGTGAGAGCGGTTTAACCGTGGCCATGGGCAACTCTGGGGGTGGTCTCCGGTGAAGTGGTGTGTTTTGAAGGGGATGGCTGGATCCTGGGCCTTGCAGGGCGGGTGGGTCGAGCTGGTATAGATCGCGCTGGTATAGATCGCGCTGGGGGGATCGATCGGGGTGGATCGCCCAAGCCTTGGATCCCATGCTCCTTGATCTTAGCGAGGGATGGGGTTTGTAGGCCGTTTCGCTGAAAGATTGTGGAGCAGCATTCTGGAGCCGGGCCTCAGCGCCCCAGGTGTAGGAAAAACCCAGCTCGCTCCAGGGCCTCATCTCCTGGGTTGGCCCCTGAATCCCCCGGTGAGGGATGTTCAGGGTAGCTGGTGAGGGTGATCGATTTGAGGTTGCTAAACAGGGGCCGGGCTGTGAGTTTGAGCACCCGCAGCAGGGGCCAATCCTCCGTCAGGGTCGCTTCGCTTTCGGCCCAGTTGAGGTGGAGGTAGCCCCGGTTGACCTGGGGCAGGGGGGCGATCGCCCGACGGAAGTCTGGGCTGGTGGCCAGGGTTTGGCCCGCGCGGGATCGGCGGTGTTCAGAACGGCCTCCATGGCCTCCAGGGAGGTGGCAAAGACTTCGTAAACGGGCGGTGCAGAGGCGGCCTTGCCGGTGTTGGTCTTGCTGGCGGTGCGATCGGGCTTGCCGACGGTCGTATGGACGCCGCGCACAAAGGCGCGCAGGGCGGTGTCGGCAGAGTCCTGCTGGCTCTCGGACTTGAGGCGGGTCCAGGCCGTGACATCCTGGTCCGCGAGGGTGAGGTTGCCGAGGCTGTAGCCCTGCTGGCGGGCGAGGTCATCGAGGTGGGCAATGCCCGCCTGGGCGTCGGGGCTGGTGCGATCCACGACAAAAATCCAGTCCGAAGGGCTCCTGGGGCGTTCTAGCTGACCGATCGCATATTCCCCCGTCACCCAGGGAAAAATTTCGCGGGTGAAGTTGATATCCCACTGGGCTTCGAGCTGGCCCAGGGCGCGGTTGGCCAGGGTGGCGATCGCAGGATAGGTCTCCAAGACCGTTTGGGTCGATTGCCAAAACTGATCCAGGTGGCTGCTGGCGAGGGCGATCGCGCTATTGCTGGGCAGGTATTGCAAAACCCGGTCTGGGTTCAGGCGGGGGCTCGGATCTGGCCCATCCCCAGCATCAGGCTGATCTTTTTTATTTGCCGCCCCAGGCAGCGCCCCCGGCGCGGGCATCAGCAGCGCCAGATCCCCCACTAATCCTCGGCGCTGGGCTCCCAGGCTCAGGGCCAATCCATCGTAGAGTCCCTGGTTTTTAGGCTCCTGGGCATGGCTGGAGCCAGGAAGCTGGCGAGTTCCCACAGTCAATCCCTGGTGCTCAATCCAGCCCCCCAGTCCGTTGGCATTGGCAAACAGCAGTGCCAGCCTCGGCCCGGTCAAGGCCGCCAGGGCTTGGCGGTAGCGGGGACTGTTGAGCAGGTTCAGCTCCGGCACCTGAACATTGTTGATGGCATCGCGCAGCACCTTGGGCTGATTGGCAAATAGCACATAACGATCGCCCACCAAAGCACTGGCAAAATGCCCAGCGCTGGTCTGCCCGGAGCTGGCTGGGCTCCCCCCACCGGATGGCCCAGCATCGGTGCCGGGCGGCTCAGCATAGATCATCTGCACACCGCTGACCTGCTCCAAATGGAGCACCGTGCCATCGGCGGCCCGCCGCTGCCAATAGAGCTGCAAAAATTCCCGCGCCCGCTGGGGCTTCCGAGTCGCCAGGGCCAGCAAATAGCCCGGCTGTTCGCCATTGTCCGGGTCTCGGTCCAAGTCGAGCTGGGTCACCGCCAGGGTGACCTCATCCCCCAGCCAGGGCTGAATATCCTGGCGATAGTCCAGATCCGCCGGGGCCAGCAGACCATCCTGGAGCTGCTGGAGTTCGGCCCGGCCGCTGCGCCGCTGGCCCGGCGGGGTCAGGAGCTGGCGCAACTGGGTGAGGCGATCGGGGTTGACTACCAGGGAGACCATCAGGGGAGCCTGGCGGGGGACGAACATCGCCGCCGTCGGCTCCCCTGGGGCGCGCCCCAACAGGCCCAGGGGCATCGCCCCCAGCAGCCAGAGCGCCCCCAGGCCAGACAGCAGCAGCGCCAGGGCCACGGCAATCAGCGCAGAGGGAAACGAACGGCGCGAAGTCGTCATGGGACCACCAAGAGGTTGGCAAGGATAAAGAAGGGCCAAACCTAATCTTAGAGCGCGGGTGAGCCCAAGCTATGGCGATGTCAGTTTTGCCCCCCCTCACCCTAATCCCTCTCCCGCAAGGGGAGAGGGACGCCGATC
>JAAUQQ010000158.1 GCA_012032745.1 Synechococcales cyanobacterium RM1_1_8 | reverse complement strand
GTTAGGTCAGCCTCGGGAGCCTGGCGGCCCCAGAGGCCGATGCCACTTCCCACCGCCACAGCGGCGGCGGCCACCCCGGCGAGGGCAAGTTTGATGCGCTGAGAATTATTGGTTGGACCCATGGTTTTACCCAAATAACAGTGAAGTTTGGGGTCGCTGCGGAGTCGAGGCAGGGGGTGAGAAATGGCTCTGGGCTGGCTGCGATCCCGAACTGGCTGCGATCCTGAACTCAACCCTAGTCTAGCTCTCGGTTTGGGAACTGTCGGGCGGGGAGCCGTCGCCCCGGTGTTGGGGAAACCGATTACCCTTGAAGAGGTATTTTGCGTAACCTTTCGCCATGACGACTTTGACGCCGGTTCCTGAGGCGATCGCCACCCAAACCACAGTTTCCCTAGAGGCCGTGACCAAGTCCTACGGCATGGGCGACATGGTGGTCCATGCCCTGGCGGGGGTGAATCTCCAGGTCAAGGCTGGGGAATATTGCGCCATCATGGGCGCTTCGGGCTCAGGGAAGTCCACGGCGATGAATGTGATTGGCTGTTTGGATCGGCCCACCAGCGGCCGCTATTTTCTCGATGGCCAGGATGTGGCCACGATGGATGACGATTCCCTTGCCCACATTCGCAATCGCAAGCTGGGGTTTGTCTTCCAACAGTTTCACCTGCTGCCCCAGCTTACGGCGGTGGAGAATGTGATGTTGCCGATGCTCTATGCCGGGCTGGACAAGCAGGAGCGCCGCGATCGCGCCATTGATGCCCTGACCAAAGTGGGCCTGGCCGATCGGCTTAACAATCGCCCCAACCAGCTCTCCGGTGGGCAACAGCAGCGGGTGGCGATCGCGCGGGCGATCGTCAACCGTCCGGTGTTGCTGCTGGCCGATGAACCCACCGGGGCCTTGGACTCCCAGACCACCCAGGAAGTGTTAAATATTTTTGATGACCTGCACCGCAGCGGTATGACCATCGTCGTGGTGACCCATGAAGATGAGGTGGGAGCCCGCGCCCAGCGCGTGATTTGGTTCCGCGATGGCAAGGTGATGGCGTCGTAGCGATCGGTGGTTTCGCTTTCCAACAAAACCCCGAGCAATTTTTCCCAGCCTTTACAGTGGGAGGGTGACCTCCCTCCAACGCCATGGATTCTGACCGTCTCGCCCAGCTCGAAGCCGATCTGCGCAATGCGCCGGTTAATAAATGTAAAGAGGCCCTGGATGAGCTGGCGACCGGCCCAGCGGACCAGGTCGTACCGATGCTCCAGCGCATCGCCCAGGATGGTGACTTTTTGCGGCGGCGGTTTGCGGTCATGGGCCTGGGCAACCACCGCACCGAGCAATCCTTTGCGGTGCTTCAGCAGCTCCTGAACCAGGAGCAGGATGGCAATGTGCTGGGGGAAATTGCCAATTCGCTGTTTGAATTTGGCGATCGCGCCTTCCCCTTGCTCCAACAACTGTTTGAGCAACAGACCAGTTGGATCACCCGCCAGAGCATCATTGGCATGTTGATGGAGGGAGCGGGCGAGGGCGATCGCACCTTGCTGGCCGTCGTCCAGCTCGGGCTGGATGACCCTGAACAATCCGTGGTGGAGGCCAGCATTTTGGCCCTGGGCAAGCTGTTGCAGGGCGATTGCTTTGAGCCTGCACTGAAGCTGTTAGAGCCCTTGACCCGTTCGGAGGATTGGCGATCGCGCTGGCGGGCTGCGACGGCCTTGGGTGTTAGCGATCGCGCCGAAGCTCGGGCCTTACTCTTGCCCCTACAGCAGGATAGCCATCACCGGGTCGTGGCGGCGGCCCTGGAGGGCAGCCTGCCATGAATCACGCTCCAGTAAACCATGCTCCAGTGTTAAGCTCCAGTGTTAAAAGATTCCTCGGCGACTGATACTGCCCCCGCCCCAGAACAGACGCGCTACCAGGACAGTTGGAGCGATCGCCTGTTCATCCAGCTCTTCATCCACAAGCTGAGCCAAGCCCTGGGCGAGCAAACCCCACTGAAGGGCTACGACGGTGTGGTGGATCTGTCCAAGCGGATTTTGCGGGGGCGATCGCCGCCCAACAGCAAGTCCTGGTGGCAAAAGTGCTGAATTCCATGGTGCCCGGCCCCGTACTCTGGCTGATCCGCAACGTCTTTTCGCCGACCCAGTGGGTGTGCGAAGCCAATGCCTGGTTTGCAGCGCGGCTGTTCCCCTGGCTGATCGGCCCCTGCGAGCTAGTGGCGGCGGAAGTGACAGGGGCCGATGGTCAAACGCGCCACCAAACCAGCGATGTCCACATCAAAAAATGTCGCTACCTGGAAGCGAGCGGCTGTGTGGCGCTCTGCATCAACCTCTGCAAGTTGCCAACCCAACAGTTCTTCACCGACCAGTTTGGCATTCCACTGACGCTGACGCCGAATTTTGAAGATTTGAGCTGTGAAATGGTCTTCGGCCAAATGCCACCGCCCCCAGAGACCGAAGCCGCCTATCACCAACCCTGCTTGGCGGCTGGAGCCGATGGGCAATTGCCCTGCCCAAAGGTGCGATCGTGATGGGCGTTTGAGGGGTGGGGAGTTTGGGGATGGGGAGGTTTAGGGGATGGGCGTCTCAAACGTTTCGCCGCTGCCTTGGGAACCCTAGCTACATAGCACGCACCCATACCAACGCCATCTACCGTCGTAACCTCGACCGCCGTAAACCCCGTCTAACAATCCAGCATGAAGCTTTACTTTTACCGACGCAGCGACGACAAGCTCAACTTCGGCGATGAACTCAACCTCTGGCTCTGGGACAAAGTCATGCCCGGTGTCCTCGACAATGACGAAACCGTCGCCTTCTTCGGCATTGGCACCCTACTCAACAACCTGGTCAAAGAACGCGTCCCCAACGCCAAGCAAATCGTCGCCCTCGGCACAGGCGCTGGCTACAACAAGGGGATGCCCAACGTCGATGACTCCTGGACAGTCTACAGCCTGCGCGGTCCCCTCTCGGCGCTCAAGCTCGGCCTAGATCCCAAGCTGGCCATCACCGATGGTGCAGCCCTAATTCGCCGGGTCTACCAGCCCAGCGGCCAGAAAAAATACAAGTATTCCTACATTCCCCACTTCACCCAATCAATCAATGCAGGGGAAGAGTGGCAGCAAATCTGCGAATCCCTGGGCATCCACTACATCGATGCTCGCTGGCCGATTGAGCAGGTGCTCCAGGAAATCTGTGAGACCGAAGTGCTCCTGGCAGAGGCCATGCATGGGGCAATCATCGCCGATGCCCTGCGCACCCCCTGGATTCCGGTTCAAACCAGCCAGTGGATTCTGCCCTCCAAGTGGATTGACTGGACCCTGTCCCTCAATCTGGAGTTTCAGCCCTTCCCGGTCACGGGCTTGAACGAGCTGCTGCCCCAGTATCGCCTCGCCAATCTGCGCGGGGTCAAAAATAGCCGCACGGCTCTGAAGAAGTCCTATGACCATGGTCTGCGCATGGCCCAGGCCAAGTCGCAGTTTGCCCAGATCCTGGCCCAGGGTCGCCCCCAGCTCAGCAGCGATCTGTTGATCGAGTCCCACACCTGCCGCTTGGAGGAGAAGGTGGCGGAGTTCCAGCGGGATATCGCAGCGGGTCGGTTTGCTGTGGGCGATCGCCAACCGCTCCACGCCTAGACTGATCCATGCTTAGGCTGACCCATGCCCAAACCCATCCACGCCTAACCCAACTCAGCTAGCGCGCCCCAGGGGATCAAACAACAGATAGGTCTTCCAGGCCTGGGCCGCCCCAGCTTCTATTGGCTGGGGCACCGCTAAGCGCCAAACCTCCCCCTCCGCCTGTTGCTGGAGGTAGAGGTCAAAGGGGTTATTGTTTTGGCGGTAGCGCTTGCCTGGAAACTTGAGCTTGACATCGTAATGGCCCTGGAGGTGAAAGGCTTCTAGCCCTTCGATGCGCAGGGGCGTTTGGGTTTCGACTGTCGCCTGGGCGATCTGGAAGCCCAGGGGTTTGGTGTGCAATTGCTGGCTGAGGCGGGCCTGGGTCTGGTCGAATTCTAGGGCGATCGCCGCTTAATCAGCTTATTCTCCGGCCCCTTTGCGCCACAGCCGGTCAGGCAGACTAGGGCAAAGCCCAGCAGCAGCAAGGAGACCAGCCTGCGGCCCAGGTTCTGGCCCAGAACTGGAAACGGGTGATTTGGTTTGGGCGATCGGGGCAAGGAAATTAGGGAGGCCATGGGAATTGCCAAACGTTTCAACAAGCAGTCACGCAACCCCTTGAGCATAGCCGCAAGCGTTGCCCTCGCTGGCGGGTCGTCACATTGCATAAACCGAACTGTGTATAAACCGAACTGTGATAAACCAAAGGGAGGATCAAGTGCCGCTATCCGCCCCGTAGTAGCCCACAGCCATCACCCCGCACCATTCCCATGGCCAAAAACCTCGGCCTTTCCCCCGATCTCTACGCCTACCTCCAGAGCCAGTCCCTGCGGGAGCCTGAAATGCTCCAGCAGTTGCGGGCGGAGACGGCCCAGTTGCCCGCCGCAGTCATGCAAATTGCGCCGGAGCAGGGCCAGTTCATGGCGCTGCTGATCCAGCTGATGGGGGCCAAGCGAGCCCTGGAGGTGGGGGTGTTTACGGGCTACAGCAGCCTGGCAGTGGCCCTGGCCCTGCCGGAGGATGGCCAATTGATCGCCTGTGATCTGGATGGGGAGATGGGGGCGATCGCCCAGCGCTACTGGGCTGCCGCTGGGGTCGCCCACAAGATCGACCTGCGCCTCGGCCCAGCGGCGGACAGCCTGGATCAACTCATCGCCACAGGCCAGTCCGGCAGCTTCGACTTTGCCTTCATCGATGCCGATAAGCGAAATTATCCTCGCTACTTTGAGCAATGCTTGGCGCTGGTGCGGGTCGGTGGGTTGATTGCGGTGGATAATGTGCTCTGGGCGGGGCGGGTGCTGGAGGCGGATTCTGAGGACAAGCGCACCCAGGCGATTCGAGCGTTTAATGCTGCCCTGCATCGGGATCAGCGTGTCAGCATCAGTCTTTTACCCCTGGCGGATGGCTTGACCTTGGCGCTCAAGCGCTGAGCAGATCTGTGGGATCGGGTTCAACCTGAGTTCGACAAATTTGTTGGAGCAACGCCTGACCCGCCTGGGGGACTGCTGTCCAGCACTGTTCAGGTTGGTTCAGGTAGCCCGAATTCCAGCTCACTGACTGTTCTTGCAGCATAACGATTGAGGGCTGGCTTGGGTAATGGCTTGTTTTAGATTTCTGCGCTTTTTTCCATGTCTTCTTCTAACCTTTCTCCCGAAGCCCCGCTGAAGTCGCCCAATTCAGGCCCAGATCTCGTTCCTGGTTCTGAGGCCAGCGCTGGAGCCAGTGCTGAGCCGATTACTAGATCGCGGCAGCGTCGCTTTCCCCATCGCCCCATCGACCGCTGGCGCTTTTGGCTGCCCCTGGGCCTCCAGCTTGCCTTGGTTCTCGCCATTCCCCTGCGCAATAGCTACACGGTGTTGACGGGAGAGACCCTAGTGTTGCAGACCGTGCCGGTGGATCCCTATGACCTGCTGCGGGGCTATTCCCAAACCCTGCGCTATGGCATTTCTGCGCGGGAGACGGTGGCGGAGCTGCCGGGGGGCGAGTTTCTGAAGCTGGAGGAGGGCGCGATGGGGGATTTTGGCGATCGCATCCCCCTCTACCTCGTGCTCGAACCGCCCGAACCGCCCGAACCAAATGCAGCCCAGGACAATCCCCCGGCCCCCAAAAGCTGGAAGCCAATCCGCGTCAGCGCTACCCCGCCAGCGCTGGCAGACACTGAGCTGTTCATCAAAGCCCATAGCCAAGGCTCGGAGATTATTTACAACCTGGAGCGCTACTACATGCCCGAAAGCCAGCGCCAGGATCTGAACGACACCATCGCCCAGCTCCAGCAGGATGATCCCCAGTCGCTCAAGGTGGAGGTCAAGGTCGATCGCTTTGGGGCAGCGGTGCCGGTGGCGCTGCTGATTGGGGGCGATCGCTATCAGTTTTAGCGGTAGGAATGAACCGCCGTTCATCCAGGCTGTTCGGCTCGTTGGGCGTGGTCCAGGCTGTTCGGTTCGTTGGGCGATGGGCCTGGCCGGACGTTCAGCGGAACGTCCCCACGGTTCAATTATTTCCAGTTCCAGGGCAACCAGCCCTTATGACGGCCTGTCTCAGCGCCATTTCAAGGGCGGCGGTATGATGGAAATAGACACATTCAATACTTTATTTCCCACCCCAGCCATGGACCTAGTCGCGCTTCAGAGCAATTTAGACAACCTGGCTTTTGCCATTCTCTTCACCACCATGTTGCTCTACTGGGTGGGTGCCGCCTTCCCCAAACTGAGCGCACTGCCCAGCCTGGGCACGACGGCCATGGCGATCGCCAACCTCACCATCGCCGCCCTCCTGGCCTCCCGCTGGATTGAGGCGGGCTATTTCCCCATCAGCAACCTCTACGAATCGCTGTTTTTCCTCTGCTGGGGCATCACCGCCATGCACCTGATCGCAGAGCGCATGAGCCAAAGCCAGCTTGTGGGCATCTTCACCGCCCCCGCCGCCGTGGCGATTTCCGCCTTTGCGGCCTTGACCCTGCCCGACAACATGCAGCATTCCGAGCCCCTGGTGCCCGCCCTCAAGTCCAACTGGCTGATGATGCATGTCAGCGTCATGATGCTCAGCTACGCCACACTGATGGTGGGGGCGCTGTTGGCGATCGCCTTTTTGATCGTCACCCGAGGCCAGGCGATCGAGCTCAAGGGCAGCTCCATCGGCAACGGTGCCTTTCGCAAAGGCAGCGCCCAAGTCGCTCCTAGCCCGGCTCCCCGCCCTGAACTCGCGGTGACCGAACAACCTGCCAGGTCTGGCGGCGTTGCGGTGCTGGCGGCCCAGACTGTCCAGGCGATCGCCCCCCCAGCGGTCAAATCCCCGGCGCTCTCCATGCAGCGCCTCACCCTCGCCGACACCCTCGACAACATCAGCTATCGCATTATCGGCCTGGGCTTTCCGCTGTTGACCATCGGCATCATCTCCGGGGCGGTCTGGGCCAACGAAGCCTGGGGCTCCTACTGGAGCTGGGATCCCAAGGAAACCTGGGCCTTAATTACCTGGCTGGTGTTTGCGGCCTACCTCCACTCCCGCATCACCAAGGGCTGGCAGGGACGCAAGCCTGCGATTTTGGCTTCCCTGGGCTTAGCCGTCGTGTGGATCTGTTACCTCGGTGTCAATCTCTTGGGCAAAGGGCTGCACAGCTACGGCTGGTTCCTTTAGCTGAATCTTTTGGTTAAAGCTCTGGGCTTTTTTTTCTGCTAGACCTGCCCGTAGCAGTCTTGCCCGAGTCTACTAGGGCTCCCCGGTCGGTTCTGGGGTTGCGGGTTCTGGAGTCGCTGGCCCAGCCACCGATCGCCTGCGATTGGTCCAGGCCAGGGCGATCGCCGAGGGCAACGTCAGCCCCAACACCCCCAAACCCACGCGCAACAGCGGCTCCCCCGCTTCCCCCGGCAGCTTCGACAGCAGCACCGCGCCAAATAGCCCCAGCACCACCCCCAAGGGCAAGGCAAAGACATCGAGCTGTCCCGTGGTCTGGGGCGGCAGGGTTTCCCGCAGGATCGCGCCACAGCTTGGGCATTGGTTGGCGCGGCGGCTGACTTCGGCAGCGCATTGGGGACAGGTCGCGGTGGAAGCCATTGACAATAATCCTAGGGACAGTAAAGAGGGGAGGCAGGCGGCTAGGGCAGGCAGGCAGCGATCGCCCGTTCCAAATCCGCCCGCTCCAAATGGGTGGTCACAAAGACCTCTTGAAACGTCTTGCCCTGGCGAGCAATTAGCTTAAAACCGCCCTGGGTCGGCACCGAAACCTTGAGGCGAAACTGGGGCGCATGGCTGCGGGCACGGCCAATCACCGCTGGGGTGAGGGTGGCAATGCCGGGATGGTGGCGCAGTCGATCTAGCACAGGCAGCAGCCCTTGGAGATTGGTGGAATGGTTGCGCACCAGGCGGCCTTTCTCAGCTTTGCTGTCAGCCTTGCGGCCAGATTTGCTGTCAGGTTTCCGGCTGGGGTGACGCGCCATGGCCCTAGGCTCCTTCGAGGGGAGCCATGGTCAGACCGGCGCGCAGTAACTGTTGGTGATAGAGCTCGGCCTGCTCCTGGGGGCCAACCCAGACAATGGCCAGGCCTTCGGTGTGAATCTCATCGGCTAGCTCGCGGGCGCGATCGCCCGTCATGCCAGGAATGTACTTGACCAGACATTCGATCACATGCTGGAACGTGTTCTCATCATCATTGAGGACAATGATTTTGAAGTTGGGGTATAGCTTTCGCGTGGTTTGACCCGTTTTTTCGGGGGTCAGGGTAGGAGAGAGAAAGCCGCTGCGAATCGTTGCCATGGAACTCCGTCCGTTTTGTAAAGCGTTGCTTACAGTTATTGATATCTTGTTTTACATTTTGGGTGGCGCTCTGCTCAAACGCAAGGGCTAGACCCAGGAGCCGAGCCCAGGCGTGAGCAAAAACATCGCCAGGGGAAGCTTGAAGGATTAAAGCGTTCTGTTAACAAATGCTGCGCCCGGCTGCAATGGTCCGATAGACTATTAGACACATTACAAATGACAGGAGCTAACTCCATGCTTGCACTCGGTTGGGCTGCCCTCTTGGCGATTTTCACCTTTTCCTTGGCCATGGTGGTCTGGGGCCGCAACGGCGATGGCAGCATCGGTTTCTAGGTCTGCTCCCAATGAACTTGGATGGATAGACTGAATAGATAGATTGGGCTGACAAATTGGGAGGATTAGCCATGGAAGCTTCTGCTTCGACAATTTTGGCCACGGTTGCCCTGGGCCTGATCGTAATTGTGACCGGCGGGATTACCTACCTGACGGCAGCAGAATGGCGAGACAAGCGCCGCCAAAAGCGTGACAGCCTGGGCCAGCGCTAGGGCAGCAGGTCTTTGAGCGTCTCCCCAGCGCCGACATGAGTTGCGCCCTGGTTTTGCCAGGGCATGTTTGTTTCGTACGAGCCTAGATCAAATTACCTGGGTTCGACAGCCTCAAAACGCCCCCTCTTCCAAATCTGGGAGAGAGGTGACGTAGCTCAAAGTGCCGGATTTGCGTTCGATTCCCCTTCCCCCAGAATTGGGGGCAAGGGGTTAGGGGATGGGGGCCAGCAATGGTCGAACTCAGGTTAGATCGGATTGCCCAGCCTAATCACCCAGCACATCCGCCAGCGTGACCCGGAGTCCATTAACAAAGTCCCAGCCAGATTGGGGCTTTTGCCTGCGGGCTGAACCTGCATCAGCAGCAGCGCGCCTTGGCCAGTGTGTATAACGGGGCCGTGGTTTTTGAGCAAAGCCATGACCTGGCCCGGAACGGGGGCACTGCCAAGCGGGTCAAGATCGCCTTGGGCAGCCTGCCAGGCGGCCAGGGCAGGCTGGACAGCGTCAGGCCAGGGCAGTTGGGCATCGAGGGCGAGGGTTCGGTGAATCTTGATCGGCTGGCCCCGGAAGCTGCTGTGGCAACTGGGATAGAAACCCCGGACTTGGTTGTGGAGATCCAGGGCTGAGCGGCTCCAGTCGAGCTTGTAATCGTCTTTTTGAATCAGGGGGGCATAGGTGGCAGCGGCGGCATCCTGGGGCTGGGGCTGGAGCTGGCCGAGCTGGGGCAGGGTTTGAACGAGAAGATCGGCGGTGAGGGCGGCTAGGGCGATCGCACCTCCCCGGCAGTCTCCATCGGCCCCACCGGCACAGCGGCCTTGAGCAACATCGCGCCGGTATCCATGCCTTCATCCATCAGCATCGTCGTCACGCCGGTTTCGCTGACGCCATGGTAGAGGCACCACTGGATCGGAGCCGCACCGCGATAGGCAGGCAGCAGGGAGCCATGGCCGTTGATGCAGCCCAGGCGGGGCATGGCCAGGATCTGGGTCGATAAAATCTGGCCATAGGCCACGACAACAAACACATCTGCCTTCAGGGCTGCGAGCTGTTCCAGGGTCTGGTCAGCTCGCTTGATGCGAGGCGGCTGCCACACCGGCAGACCCTGGGCGAGGGCCAGGGCTTTGATGGGGGAGGGGCTGAGCTGGCTGCCTCGGCCTCGACGTTTGTCGGGTTGGGTGACGACGCCGAGGACGGTGAAGCGATCGTCGTCGATCAGGCGCTGCAAGCTGGGCAGGGCGAATTGGGGTGTGCCGAAGAAGACGACGGTTTGGGGCATGGGGGGAATTTGCTGCTGGGGCGTCACCGGTTACTGGGGCGTCACCATGATCTCAATACGTCGGTTGCGCTGGCGGTTTTCGTTGCTGTCATTGGGGACGAGGGGCTGGGTGTTGCCAACGCCGACGGGGTTCCAGATGAAGCGGGGGCGATCGCTACTCAGGGGGGAAAGCTGCGATCGCAAATAATTCCCTACCACCTGGGCCCGCCGCAGGGACAGATCTCGCTGGCCCTCGGCGCTGCCCCCATCATCGGTATGGACCCGGATCGTCACAATGGCCGATTCATAGGGCCGCATTTCCCCCAGCAGCGTCCCCAACAGCGTCGTGGACCCAGGCTTGAGGGCGCTTTGCTCATCTGCAAACAGGGGATCCGTGGGCAGAGTCATCACCAGACCCGTTTGGCTACCAGGCTGGCCCTGGCCCCCCTTGGGGCTGACACTGGGATTGGCCAGGGTTTGGGAAATCGTCGCCAGGCGCTGCTCCAGCTTGCCATCGCCGTAGTCATAGCCCAACTGCTGTTCCACGGCGCTGGCCCGCTGGCTGAGCTGGGCCAGCTCCTGGTTCAGGGCGGTGGCTTCGGCCTGGAGCTGCTGCCGCTGGGGATCGCTCAGGATCGGGGCCGCCGCTTCCAGGCGGGGCTGGGGCTCGGGGTCAAGGCGTTGGACAAGGCTTCGGAGCAGGCGCTTGGGAAACCGCTGGGTGGCGCTGAGGCCCTCGCGAGTGCTGGCCAGGCCCCGCTCCAGCCAAGGGGCCTCTTCGCTGGGGGGCGCTGCCACAAACGAGGCCACGGTAATGCCGCCCACCGCCGCGAGGCTGCCCGC
>JAAUQQ010000157.1 GCA_012032745.1 Synechococcales cyanobacterium RM1_1_8 | reverse complement strand
AACTCAATGCAATTGATCTCGGTAATCTTCACAGCCAGGGCCCGCCCGGCCTCTGCTAAATTGCCGGGCTCCAGTTACGGGCTCCAGTTACGGGCTCCAGTTACGGGCTCCAGGCAAGGGCACAGGCACCAGGCCAAGGGACAAAAAAAGACGCTCCCCCAACAAATGGAGGGAACGCCCGATCACCCAAGCTGCTTCCACTGGAGCAGCGCTGGAGTGGTCTAATCCTGAAATCGGAGAGCTTCAGGGTTACTCGAAGAACTAGGGTTACTCGAAGAAATTATGTCACCTTGCGGTAGGGAACCTTGCGCATGTAGTCCAGACCCTGGAGGGCGGGGGCACCGGCACCGCGAGAACCAGCGCTGACGCTGCGGGCCATGTCCAAGAAGTAGCTGGGGCTGCCTGCACCCAAGCGGCGCTGTCGGCTGCTGAAGCTGGAGGCGGGGCCACCGGTGAACACCGCCTTGGGGAAGCCCAGGACATTGCGGTGGTATTCATCGTAGCGGGGGGACTGAAGGTTGAAGGGCTTCTCGCCTTCCGCCCGGCCCGGCAGGCTGCGGCGGCGCTGGTAGGGAAGAATATCTTCGCCAAAGTTGTCCAGGTACTCATCGCTGTCGAGCAATGCATCGACGAAGCCTTGAATGCCTTTGGTGGCAACGACGATGGACCAGGCGATTTTCTCATCTTCGCCGTAGACATCACGGCCCAGCGCGCGCTGGACGGTTTGTTCGACAAAGCGATAGTTGCTGTTCTTCTCGTAGAAGCTGCTGCGGTAGGTCTCGGAGAGCAGCAGGCCCCGCACAAAGTCACGCACGGTGATTTGGCCGTTGCGTAGCTGGGACTCTAGGAAAATCTCGCGATCGCGCTTAAACGCATGGAAGAAGATCTGGCGATAAGCCGCTTCGATCAGCTCCTGCATTTTGGAGGTGGACAGCAAGCTCTCAGCGGAATAGATCCGGGGCTGGTCGTCGCCTGCAATCTCGTATCCCTTCACCCGTGCATTACGAGTAACGGGCGCGTAAGTTAATAAAGGAATGGCCACGTGAGTGTCGTCTCCCTGCCTATACGGAAATCTTAAACAAACATTCTTGAAAAATCATACGGCGCAGCGGGGCTGATCTCTTGCCGTTGTGGCAAAACATTACAGAGTTTAACGTTTGGAGCCCTGCCAGTGTTAGCCGTCCCGCTCCGGCTGGAAACAACGCCTGAAATTTATGCCAGGCTTGGGTTTAGCGGGATTGAGTAGGTCTAAATTTCCAATGTGAAAAGCATCGCCAAAGCATCACTCAATCATGGCCTAGGCCCAGTGAATGGACAGTGAATGGACATTTTAATCGTTGAAGATGAGAACGAAATTGCCCAGCTCGTCAAGCTGTTTCTGGAGCAGGAGGGCTTTCGTTGCCGGGTCTGCCACGATGGCCTAGCGGCACTGGCGGCGGTGGCGCGGCAGCCGCCGGACTTGATTGTGTTGGACTGGATGATTCCGGGACTGGATGGGCTGGAGGTCTGTGCGCGGGTGCGGCGGCAGGCCGGGCCGAAGGATCCGTTTATTTTGATGTTGACGGCCAAGGGCGAAGAGGTGGATCGAATTATTGGCCTGTCCACGGGGGCGGATGATTATTTGGTCAAGCCCTTTAGCCCCAAGGAGTTGGTGGTGCGGGTGCGGGCCTTGTTGCGGCGATCGCTGCGCCAGGTCGGCCCCCCCAGTTCCACCCAGCAAACGCCCCATTTCCGCCTGGAGCTAGACCAGCAGCAGGCCTACCAGTTACGGGATGGCCAGGAGGAGAAGTTGGATTTGACCACGCTGGAGTTCAAACTGCTCAAGACCTTTGTGGGGTCACCGGAGCGGGTTTGGAGCCGGGGCCAGCTGATCGAGCAGCTCTGGGATGGCGATTTTTTTGGCGATGAGCGGGTGATCGACACCCACATTGCTCGACTGCGCAAGAAAGTAGAGGACAATTCCAGCAAGCCCCAGTTCATCAAGACCGTCGTCGGTGCGGGCTACAAATTTGAGGATGCCTAACCCCCCATCGGTCCGCCCATGCTCAGCCAAAACCAAACCGATCCCCCGCCCAAACTGGGCCTGCAAACCCGCCTCCTGCTCTCCCATCTGGTGGTGATGATTGTGGGGCTCTCCATCCTGGTGGGCGTGGGCCGCATCTCCACACCCCAACTGTTTGTCTGGCAGTTGCGCCAGCTCGAAGGCCGGGGCATTCGGGTGGGCTATCGCTATGAGCTGGAGCAGGTGTTTGAAAAGGCCTGGAGCCGGGGGGCGCTGTGGTCGGTGCTGCTGGGGGGCGGCGCGGCGGGGGGCCTGAGCTACTGGCTGGCCAAGCGCATCACCGAGCCCCTGACGGAAATCCAGGCAGCGACCCAGCGCTTGGCCGAGGGGGCGCTGGATGAGCGCCTGCCGGAGAGCGATATTTTGGAGCTGAATGAGTTGGCCAATAGCTTCAATGCCATGGCCCAGGGGCTGGAGAATGTGGAACAGCGGCGGCGGGAGCTGGTGGGGGATCTAACCCATGAGTTGCGCACGCCCCTGACGGTGTTGAATGGCTATCTGGAAGGCATGGCCGATGGGGCGATCGCCCCCAACCCCGAGACCTTCGCACGTCTCACCCAGGAAACCAAGCGCCTCAGTCGTCTGATTGAGGATTTCCAAACCCTGTCCAAGGCGGAGGCGGGCTATTTGCCGATTCAGACCGGGGCGGTGGCGATCGCGCCGCTGTTGGCGGGGTTGTGCGATCGCTTCGCCGACCAGCTTCTGGCCGATGGCCCCCAGCTTCAGCTCCACTGCCCGGCCAGCCTGCCCCCGGCCCAGGCCGATCGCAGCCGCATAGAGCAGGTGTTGGTGAATCTGATTGGCAACGCCATTCGCCACACGCCCCAGGGCGCGATCACGCTGCGGGCCTGGGCGGAGGGTCACCGCCTTTGGATTGCGGTGGCGGATACGGGCCAGGGCATTGCAGCGGAGGAGTTGCCCAGGGTGTTTGAGCGGTTTTGGCGATCGGACAAGGCCCGGACGCGGGATGGCCAGGGTGTGACCGGCTCGGGCATTGGCCTGGCGATTTCGCGGCGGCTGGTGGAGTTGCAGGGCGGCGAAATTGAGGTCAGCAGCCAGTTGGGCCAGGGCAGCGAGTTTCGCTTTTGGCTGCCCATCGCGCCATAGCGGATTATTCCGATTCCGCAGCGCCATCGGTGACTCTTTCGGGGCGCATCAGCGGGAAGGCAATCACATCGCGGATGCTGGGGGAATTGGTTAGCAACATGACGAGGCGATCGATGCCAATGCCCAGCCCTCCCGTAGGCGGCATTCCATATTCCAAGGCCGTCAGGAAATCCTCATCCACATCGTTGGCCTCTTCATCCCCCGCTGCTTTGGCCGCCGCCTGGGCCTCTAGGCGCTGACGCTGGTCCACCGGATCGGTCAGCTCCGAGAAGCTGTTGGCCGTTTCCCGCCCGACAATAAACAGCTCAAAACGCTCCACCAGGCCGGGTTTGCTGCGGTGGGGCTTGGCCAGGGGAGAGATTTCGACGGGATAGTCGGTGATGAAGGTGGGCTGGATCAGTCTGGCCTCCACCTTCTGTTCAAAGGCCTCATTGAGGATTTTGCCGATGGAGGTCAGGTCGCCGCAGCCCTGGATGCCCGCTGCCTTCGCCGCTGCCTTGGCTTCATCCAAATTGGTGATGGCAGCAAAGTCTAGCCCCGTCGCTTCCTGCACCGCATCATGCATGGTGATGCGTTTCCAAGGAGCCTGGAGATTGATCGGCTCACCCTGGTAGTCAACTTCCAGGCTGCCAATCACCTTCTCCGCCGCATCCACGATCAGGGCTTCGGTCAAGGCCATCATGTCATCGTAATCAGCATAGGCTTGGTAAATCTCGATGGAGGTGAACTCGGGATTGTGCCGGGTCGAAACGCCCTCGTTGCGAAAAACCCGCCCCAGCTCAAACACCTTCTCAAAGCCGCCGACGATCAGCCGCTTGAGGTGTAGCTCCGTGGCGATGCGCAGGTACATCTCCATCTCCGTGGCGTTGTGATAAGTCACGAAGGGCTTGGCCGCTGCGCCGCCCGTCTCGGTTTGCAGCACCGGGGTTTCGATTTCGATGAAGCCCTGCTCATCCAAATAGCGGCGGATGCCAGCGGTGATTTTGGCCCGGCGACGCAGGGTCTCGCGCACCTCCGGGTTGACGATCAGGTCCACATAGCGCTGGCGGTAGCGCTTTTCGATATCGGTCAAGCCGTGCCATTTATCCGGCAGGGGCAGCAGGGACTTGGTCAGGATTTCATAGTGGTCGGCGCTGACAGAAAGCTCGCCTTTGTCGGTGCGGCGGATGCTGCCGCGCACGCCGATGAAGTCCCCCGCATCGGTGAGGCTGGTGAGCTGGCTGAAGGCTTGGGGGTTGGCTTCGCCCATGGCCCCTTGAATTTTCTTTTTGTCTAGAAAAAGCTGGATCTGGCCGGTTTCATCCTGGAGGGTGAAGAAGGCGAGTTTGCCGAAGACGCGGCGGTTGTTGATGCGACCGGCGATCGCCACTTCCACCTCCACCTCGGTCCCATTCTCCAGCTCGGCATATTTTGCCTGAAGTTCCGCTGCGCTGTGGGTCGATTTCCAGCGATAGGCGTAGGGATTATGCCCGGCTTGGCGTAGTTGTTCGACCTTTTCGAGGCGGGTATCGCGGAGTTCAGACATGACGACAACAGACCAAGGGTGAAAGACAACAGGTGCAAGACGACGGGTGAAAGACGACGGGGAAAACGATGGCAGTTCCAGCAGAATGGCCCAGGGATGTTCCTGGGGATCTGGGGATGTTTCTGAGGGTCTTAGAATCTATCACAGTCCCTTAGCGTAAACGTTTGGGGCAGCATTCTGGCAAGAATTATCGGCTGGAGTCGAACTGCCTAAGCCACCTCAAGCGACCGTAGGCAATGCCTTGCCTGATGGGCATCCGCTAGGATTTGGGCCTGGAGCTGATCCAAACCGTCAAACTTTTGTTCAGGCCGCAAAAACTTCACCAGCTCGACCTTGAGCCGCTGGCCATACAAGTCCCCCTGCCAATCCAACAAATGAACTTCGACGGTGACACCTTCACCGGAGACCGTAGGGCGCACCCCAATATTCATGACCGCTGGATAGCGATCTAGCAAGGCGGATGAACGCTCCAGCTTGGGAGCAGTCTCCCCCTTGTTCTCCCAGTCTGGCAGACTGGAAACCTCCACGGCGTAGACCCCCAGGCGAGGCGTAAACTTGCGGTCCGGTAGCTGCAAATTTGCCGTAGGGAAACCAATGGTGCGCCCCAACTGTCGGCCCTGTACCACCTCTCCTTGGAGGTCATACCGTCGGCCCAGAAGCGGTTCAATGGCTTCGACCTGGCCTGCTTCCAGGGCTGCGCGGATGCGGGAGCTGCTGATGCGATCGCCCCCCGCCGCCAACAGCGGCACCACCGTCAGTTCCACAGCCCGGACCGCCAGCAGCTTCTCCAGGGCTTGGGCATTGCCCGTTCGCCCTGCACCGAAATGAAAATCGGCCCCGATGCTCAAGCTGCGGCAATCCAATCCCGCGAGGAGAATTCGATCCACAAACTCCGCTGGGGAAAGCTTCGCCAGGGCGGCATCGAAGGGCAGCAGCACGAGCTGTTCAATGCCCAAAGCCTGGAGCTGTTGGGCTTTTTCGGGAGTGGGGGTGAGCAGCGATCGCCGCTGCCCTGAAAAAAATTCGCGGGGGTGGGGCGCAAAGGTCACGACCGTACTGATGCTAGGCCCGCTGGGACAGCTCAGAGCAGCCAGATCGGTGCGGCCAGCCGCCTGCAAGGCAGGCTGAATCACCCGCTGGTGGCCCAAGTGAACCCCATCAAAATTGCCCAACGCAACCCGCGTGGGTGTCACAACCTGATCTAAATTTGAAGCAATATGCACGAGGTTTATCTTGCCATGGCGCGCTGCCCATGGCGCGGGAGCAGCCCAAGTCCCGAGGGTGCAAAAACGGGGTGCAAAACGGGCCAGCAGAGCAGCCCCAGGGCGGGGGTGACCTAGACTGGCGAGACAGGCGAATAGACTGCGATGGGCGATCGCTGCAGAACAATCTCCATGCCCTCCCGCGCCATCACCGCCCCCATGCAGCGCTCCTGCACCGCCGCCGCCACATTGTCCAAAAAGTCATCATTGTGGGCGGGATCGTGGTGAAAGATCACCAACTGCTTCACCCCGGCTGCCTGGGCCAGCTTGACCGCCTCCTGCCAGGTGGAATGGCCCCAGCCCACCTTGCTACAGCGGCGGCTGTGGTACTCATCATCGGTATAGGTGGAATCGTAAATCAGCACATCGGCTTGGCGGGCTAGGTGAAGCAGGTTGGGATCAACCCGGTTGGGATAATGCTCCGTATCCGTGGCGTAGACCACCGATCGCCCCTGGGCACTGACCCGATAGCCCACCGCCCCGCCGGGATGGTTGAGTAAGGCAGTCTCAATCAATACTCGATTATTGGAGGAATCATAGCGGGAATTGCCAAGGGAAAGCCGATCCCCAGGCACCAGATCTCGAAACGTGAGATTGCTGGCCATGATTTGTAGGGACACGGGGAAATTGGGATGGAGCATCTGCAAGCCCAGGCGCTGTTCCACCGTGGAGCCATCTAGGGCGATCGCACCATAGATTTCAAACTGATTTTCTGGGGTAAAAGCAGGCTCAAAAAAGGGAAATCCCTGGACATGATCCCAGTGATAGTGGCTGAGAAACAGCCGCGCTGAGATCGGCCCTTCGGCCATCATCTGCTTTCCCAAACAGCGAATACCGGTGCCAGCATCAAAAATCAGGCGCTCACCGCAAACCTGCATTTCCACGCAGGGCGTGTTGCCGCCGTAACGAATCGTCTCTCCACCGGGAGAAGGGATGCTACCGCGAACGCCCCAAAACTTAACAACAAATGCCTCTGAGTCACTGAACATAGGCCGGGAGCGTTCAACCTTAAACTCACAACAGAATTCACAAGTTAGGGAGCGGATGCCAGGCCGCGCAGCAAGCCGATGGGGCTATCACGCCAGTCTAGCCCAATCCCTAGGGTTATCTTTAGAATCAAAGGGGACACCGCTTCTAATCATCTGTCGCCCAGAATACAGACTTGCCCTGGGTGATGTTGGAAGGGTATGCCATCCTTGCAGATTTGGTAAACTGTCCGGCGGTTTGACCTAGTCTAGCAAGGAAGGAAGGAAGGGGAAAGAGCCAGAAGCCATGAACAAAGCACTGTTCACAATTATTCAAGCACCTTGTCTGAGTTGCCGTTTCGGGCGATCGCCAGTCCATCACCCCAGAAAAAATGTAGGCTAGCCTGACGGTAGCCAAGGCTACGACCAGGAGCACCCAATTGATCGGTGCAGCTTCCAGCCAGTCCTCGGATCGCCCCCCGCCAACTTTGGACAAGCCCCAGGGCCATTTCCCAAGGCCATTTCCCAAGACAGCTCGGATTGTAAGATACGGGCGGCGGCTCCGACGATTGCCCCGGCTACCGGTTAAACTTCTTTAGATTTCCTTTCCCATGACAGTAGGCCCCGATCGCTTCTCGGTTCAAAAGCTCGCCGAACAGTTTCGGCTCCTGGGTTGGATTGGCCTTTGGTCCCAGGTTGTCCTGGGGATCATTGCCGGGGTGATGGCGATCGTCGGCACCACCGTGGAAAAGGCTGGCAGCGCGGGCCTCAGCGGCATCCCCTTCACCTTTGTCGGCTTGGTGTCCCTCTTCGTTTCCGCCTACTGGGCCTTTCGCTACACCCGGCTCTCCCGCCAACTGCGCGCCAGCGACAGCCAGGCCCGGCCCAGCCGCGCCGAGACCATCGCCCTACTGCGCAAGGGGCTGCTCACCACGCTGATCGGCTTGATCTTCACTGCCATTGGCTCAGAGGCCATTTCCGGAGTGCTGTTCACCAAATCCCTCAATGCTGGCATTGGTATTGTCGGCCTGGCCAACACCGACCCCAGCCGCTACATCCAGCCGGTGGATGTATTTATTGTTCTGGCCAACACCCACATTTTCACGGCCCATGTGATCAGCCTCACTGCTTCCCTCTGGCTGCTGAACCGGGTGATTCGCTAGGGCTGGGGCTGGAGTTCGCCGCTGGGCTCGGCAGGCTCCAGGCCACTGGGATAGCTGGGCTCCTGGATGCCGCCCACCCGCCTCGGGGGCCAAAACCGCACCACGGCCCGGCCAATGATTTTGTCCCGAGGCACATAGCCCCAAAAGCGGCTGTCGTAGCTGTTGTCGCGGTTGTCGCCAAACACCAAATAGGAGCCTGGGGGAATGCGGGCGGGCAGCTCCAGCTTGTTGGGCGTCCAGTTGCGGTTGAGCTTGTCCTTGATGTCTTCGGGAATGGCAACATCGCCGACCTGGATATAGGCTTCGGGAATGGCTTGGCCATTGACATAGACTTGACCGTTGCGCATTTCCACCTGATCGCCGGGCAAACCGATGATGCGCTTGATGAAGGCATCCTTGAAGTCTTGGCGACGCAGCTCATCGGTGGGATTGAAGACGACGATGTCGCCGCGCTGGGGGGCTTCGAATCGGTAGCTGACCTTGTCGATGATGAGGCGATCGTCGATTTGCAGGGTGGGCTCCATGGAGCCCGAGGGAATGAAGCGGGCCTCTGCCACGAAGGTGCGAATGCCGAAGGCTAGAAGCGCACTCAAACCGATGGTTTTCAGGGCTTCGACCACGACATTTTCTTGTTCAGCCATGGATTCTTTTTCTTTCATCGTTGCTCGTTGGAACAGCCCCCTGCGGACATCGTGGCAGACCGTGATTTGGGCCGCGACAGGGGCCGTGAAAACCCTAGCGACACTGTTGCCCTTGGGCGGTGCCTTTTAGAGGATGTTTGAGAATTCGCCCAGACCAGCGATTTTATACTCAATAGGCTAAACTATGCCCGATTTTTTAAGCAAAAATACGGGCTGTGGGCACTATTAGCTATAGCTATTCTCAAACATCCTCTTAGGTGGTGCCTTTTGGGCGGTGCTTCAGATTAGACAGCAATCATAGCGAAATCCTGGGGCAGGAATTGATTTGCGGTGGCATCAATTTTTTTACCTGGGCTTTTGCCTGGGGCTGTTTCTGTGTCGGGCCATGCCATGGCCGCGCTGCCACCACCTGCCCCGGCGAGCAGAATCGAGATCGCCCACCTGGACATAGACCCACCCAGCGCCCAAAAGGTTGCTTCATCAACTTTGGGAATGCCTTCTCGCTCGAATGGCAATGCTTCACCCTTGAAGCCTGATCATCAAAAACCCCGCTGTAGGCAAACGGGGGAGTGAATCTCAATGAATCGAACGTGAGGCGGGGCGAGGCTTCCCTCTAGCCAACAGCACTGGTGGAGAAGGAGGCGCTGCTGGGCTCGGTGCGAATGACTTCGGTGGAATAGCGACCATCTGGAAACAGCTCCAGCAGTCGGAAGCCGGGCGATCGCACCTGATCCACAACAAATTCAGCGCTCCGGGGTTCAAACTGCACGCAGGTGGAAGGCACCCCGAGGAAGCGAATGCCATTCCGCATTTGGTCAAATTCCTGGTGGATGTGGCCGTTGAGGATCAGCTTGATCTGGGGGTGGCGGGCGGTGATGGCGAGGAACTCTGCCGGGTTCTCGACCCGGATGCGGTCCATCCAGGCCGATTCGATCGGCGATCGCCGGGTGGTGCATGGCGATCAGGGTGGGGGCGATCGCTGTGGGCCTGGAGCTGCTGATCGAGCCAATCCAGGGCTTCGGGGGACAGGCCCCCGTGGATCTGCTGGGGCTGGAGCGTGGCCAGCAAAATGAACTGCCAGCCGCCCCGCTCAAAGGATTTGGCGCTGTCGCAGGGGGGCTGGCTGAGGATCTCGCCCAGGGCCTCTAGGTTTTGATCGTGGTTGCCGGGAATCCAGTAGGTGGGGATGGCCAGGGGGGCGAGGGCGCTGTGGAGATGTTCGTAGGACTCGGGGGAATCGTCCTGGGAGAGGTCTCCGGTGAGCAGCAGCAGGTCGGGGCGACGGGCGAGCTGCTGGAGGCGCTGGAGGACGCGGTGGAACTGGGGGTTGGTGGGCTGTCCCCACATGGTGCGGCTGGGGTCAGCGAACAGGTGGGTATCGGAAAGTTGGGCGACGAGGAGGGAGTCAGCCATGGCTTGTTATGGGGCAGATGAACCGAGAGTTGGAGCCGTTCTTGGATCGTTGCTTGGGCGTCGGTGCAGATGTTTGTGGGCATCGAGGCAGATCGCTGAACGGCCTTGGTGAATTACCTTTACGGGACTGAGACGGTTGATCCAGATTTTCGTTACTAATTGCGTTACTAATTTCTGAAAGGCCCTGGCAGGGTCAGTAAGGTTAGCCATGGCTGAAAAGCCACGGCCTGGGATGGCGATCGCCATCCCCAGCCTTCGATTAGCGCCTATCGATTAGCGCCTATCCAAGATTGGGCAAGCTAAAGCCACCCTGTTCAGGTCAGAAGCAAAGTTCAGGCCAGACACAAAACCGGACGTTCAGCGGAACGTCCCCACCGGAGATTGTTGCCATGATGGGGCGTTTTACCGCTCACCTGCCCAGCGCTCACCCTTTGGATCGCCAACTGTTTGAGGCGATCGCCCTCCTAGATCTCCCCCACCTCCAAGCTCTGCTTGATGCAGGAGCCCAGGCCAATGCCATCGCCCCCGACAGTGGCCAAACGGCGCTGATTGCTGCCGGGAGGGTGCCCACCCAGGCAGATGCGGTGGCGATCGCCCACCTGCTGCTGGCGCGGGGGGCCGATGGGAACCGTAGGGGCGATCGCGGCCAAACGCCACTGATGCAGGCTGCCAGCCAGGGCTATGGAGACCTGGTGCAGCTCCTGTTGGAGCAGGGCGCTCGGGTCCAGACCCAGTCCGACGATGGCGAGACGGCCCTGGGCCTGGCAGCGGGGGCCACGGCCTGGGTGGCGGTTGCGCCCAGCGCCCAGCCCAGCGGCATCCTTCGCCAAACGGCCCAGGGGCCCCAGCAGCTCGTTCCCCTCAGCGGACCCCGGACTTATTGC
>JAAUQQ010000156.1 GCA_012032745.1 Synechococcales cyanobacterium RM1_1_8 | reverse complement strand
CTTGCCGTGTTACCTAGATAAGACCAGATGAAGTAGGAAAGCTTCTTTGCGGCACCCATTTGATTGTGGTGCGAGAGTAAAGAAGCCCGCGCTCTATCTGAAAGATGAGCGTCGGGAGTATGTCACGAGGGTGTCTCGTTTGGTGAACCGGTTTGGTTGGTAAACCGGCTCGCTTGATCAACCGTCCCGTCTGAACAACAGCCCTTCGTGAGCAATCCAGTGCAAAATTTACTCGTGGCGGGCAGCGGCTGGGGCAGCGGAAAAACCGTGGCGGTGGCCACCCTGCTGAATGGCGTCGCCCGGAGCTGGCTGGATCATCGTCTGGCGATCGCCCCCCTAGACTGGGGCTTGATGAAGCTGATTCGCTGTGGCGGCGAGGACAATGCAGTCTTGGCCGACTGGCTGGGGCGCGGTGACCTGGAGATGGTGGCTGCCCTCAGCTTTGCCAGTCGGCTGGATCCGGCGATCGCCGCCGCCCATCAGTTTCAAACCAGTAGCTCAGCCGAAGCCCCCAGCCCAGAACCTTCCCCCAGCCAGGCCCTCGGCCAAGTCGCCCTCGCCCCGGTCTGGCGCTCCCTCGCCCAACTGCAACGGCAATACAGCGGCGTTTTGATCGAAGGGGTTGGCAGCCTCAGCAGTGCCATCACCGGCCAAGCCAACCTGGCCGATGTGGCCGCCGACTGGAAACTGCCGGTCTTGTTGGTCGCAGCGGTGACGCCCCAAACCCTCTCGGAGCTGATTGCCCAGACGGCGGTGGCTCGCCTAGCTGGCTGTGACCTGCGGGGCATCCTGCTCAACTGTCCCACGGCAACAGCCCAAGCTTCGCTGATGGACTGGGCTCCCCCGAAGCTGGTTCAGCAGATGACGGGCTACCCCGTTTTGGGGAAAATTCCCTATCTTGGCCGCGAGGAGCGTAGCGTTGAACGGCTGGCCTTGGTGGCAGCGGAGTTTGACTGGGAGCGGATTTTGCCGTCCTAGAATTTTGCCGCCCGTCAGGCTTAAGGGGAGACAGCTAGGCCATCTGAATCAGCTTCAGCGCCTCCACTGGCTGCACCAAGCCGTAGCCCCAGCGATTGTCCGGGCGGCGATCGCCCCCATTGGGATGCAGCGCCGTCTCCCGCATGGCCTTGAGCACATCGGTCACTGAAGCTTCGGGATTGGCCGCCATCAACAGCGCCGCCACGCCCGCAATGTGGGGAGCCGCCATGGAAGTACCATCCATGTAGGTATAGGCAAAGGTGCCCTCCGGGCGCTGCTCCGGTGGAATGCAGGAATAGATCTGGGCACCGGGCGCAACCACATCGGGCTTGGTGACGATGTCTTCTGGGCTCTGACCCGGAAAGACCAGGCTGGCCCCGCTGCTAAAAAAGGTCACCCCTAGCTGATCCTCGGCCATTTGCTCGATCGCCCCCACGGAAAACGCATTGTAGCTATTGCCGGGGGAGCTGGTGTTGCCGTGGTTGCTGTTGCCGATCGCCACCACGGGCAGCACATCATATTGGCTGATCAAAATATCCAAGACCTTGGAAAACAGCGGCTCGTAATATTCCAGCCCCAGGGAAAGATTGATGATGTCCGCGCCGCGCTCGATCGCCCAGGCCATTCCCTCCACCAGGGTCAGCAGCGTCGCATTGCCCACCAGCACCCCGCCCACCAGCAGATTGGCCTCGGGGGCACAGCCAATGGCGATGCCGGTTTCGGTCATGCCCCCAGCGATGGTGCCACAGACATGGGTGCCATGCTGCCCCGCATCAAAGGTCACATCGGTGGTGATGCGGCGGCCCAGGGGATCCACCAGCACAAAATCCTTGACCCGATCCTTGAGGGCGGGATGGTCGCCGTAGCAGCCCGTGTCCAGCACCGCCACATTGATACCGGCTCCCTTCGTGGTTTCCCAGACCTTGGCGATTTCCAGCTGCTTTAGCCCCCAGGTGAGACCGCCCTCCTGTTCCTGGGGCATCAGGTCGCTGTAGTCGATGCGCTTGGGCTTGAGCAGTTCGACGTTTTGGTTGGGCAAGACCGCCACCACATCGGGTTCGGCGGCGATCGCCGCCAAGGTCGTCCGGGTCACCTCCACATTGACCATCGGCAGCGTGCCCGCGCCAACCGTCCGCGTCTTCAGCGGGCTGCCCTGGTGGCCCAGATCGCGGCTGCGGCCCTGGTAGCCCTCAAACAGCCGACTTTCGACTTGGCGCTGGAGCTGGGCCTGTTCCCGCACGAGATTGAGCTGCTTGCGGTTGAGCTGGCCCAGGCGGCTGGTGGCCTGGAGCCCTTCTAGGCCGGGGCTGTTGTAGATGACGATGGCATCGCGGCGGTCATGGTCGCCGCTGCGGGAAAAGAAGGGCTTGAAGGCGGGGGAGATTTTGCGATCGAGGGTCATGGGAGGCATTGCCCCGGTGAGGGGAAACGAAGGGCTCACGAACTTGGGCTGCCTCTAAACTAGCAACGGTCTCTAGGGGGTGAGTAGGGAGGGTCGGGGTGGGGTTTTGCTGGGCGGTCTGGCCCCCTAAATTAAGCTTTGGGTATCACCTGCCAGAGAATCCCCTCCCCAGCGGCGATCGCCCTCACCCCCTGCTCCGCTTCATAGAGCTGCACCAGGGATCCATAGACCTCGCCGTAGGTATCAAAAAAGAAAACACTCCCATAGCCTTCCGGCAGTGGGGGAATCTCGGGAGGCGTCACCAACTGCAAGTCCACGCCGGGCCGAACCAGCTCGCCCAGGGCAATAATACAGCCGGGGTTGGCCCCTGTGGGGTCGCTGATTACTAGGGCATTGGGAGCGGCATTGATCACCTCTGCCACAGCGGGGAAATTGTAAAAATGCTTATTCCACCAAATGGGAGCTTGAATCAGGCGAACACAGGAAAGCGCTTGCACCACGAAGATGCCCAGCAACAGTATTTTCCAAAGGCGAGCCTTCTGCTGGGACAGCTTGAAGCCAATAACGTAGGCCACCGCAATTTGCAGGGCGCAGTAGGCCGCCAGCCAATAGCGCGGTGCAGCGGAGCGCTGTCCCCCCCACAAAATATCCGGCAGCATCAGACAAATGACCGGGCTGGCGACGAGGCACAACAACATGCGCCCCGCCCTGGGCTCCGCTTGGCGCAAGGTGTAGATGAAGGCCGTGGCCAAGCCGAGGACAACGCAGAATTGGGGGAGGTAGTCCGTCCAAGCATCGGTGCCCTTGACGATCTTGACCAGACTGAGGCTATCCCAATCAAAGAGCGTGCTGCTGAAGCCCACCAGCCACTGCTTAACCACGTGATGCCGGGGAATCGCTTCGGTCACCCAGCCCGTGTTGGCCTTGAGCATGGTCATCGTCCCCAGGATGTCGTCAATCCAGGGCAGAAAAAGCATACAGATGCCAAGGACTGCGCCCCCAAACTGCCACCAAAGCTGCGGCAATCCCCACCAGCCAGGGGGCTGGGTGGCTTCCTTAGGGTGATGGGGCCAACCTTGGAGCAGCACATAGCCGCCATGGGAGAGCAGCACCAATGCAAAGAGGGTTTGGCTATAAATGCCAATTGTGACTGCGCCGACGTAGCCCGCCCAACGCAGCCAGGAAGGCTGGGCCATGGCCCGGAGAAGGGCTGCGCTAGACAGCAGCACCGCTGCCGTCCAGAGGCTGTAGGCGCGGGCCTCCTGGGCATAGAGCAAATGCACGGGCGACAGGGCAAATATCCCCAGGGCCACGGGGGCCACCGCTGGCAATTTGGGAAACAGCTCGCGGCAAAACCAGTAGAGGCTGGGGAAGATCAGCAGGCTCAATGCCGCAGACACGGCCCGCAAACCGGCCACGGGAGTCTCGAAAAACTGACCAAATAGGAGCCGCCCAGCGCGGGCAATGACGAAATAGAGGGGCGTATGTTTGGCATCTTCCACGGCCAGACCATCGACGGTGTCCTGGAAGCTGCTGCCGGGTTTGATCTGTTGGAAATATTGAACGTCGCTGAAGGGAATGATGCGATCGTCGAAGTAGCTGCCCTTAAAGTCCCAAATCGTGTGGCCAGCGGTTCGCAATGCTGTGATGATTTCATCATTCCAGTGAAACTTGCCATCGAGCTGGGTAAAGCGTAAGCCAATGCCGAAAATCAGCAGGCTAACAGCGAGGGAGGCAAGCCAGCGCGGAGGGCGACGAGCCGGAGAAATATCCCTGATGGGGGCCATGGTTCGGGTTACCAACAAGGTGATAGGGCGGGTGATAAAGCCATGGGCTCAAGCCGACGGATTGAAGCACTCTAGGTTGGAGCATTCTAGGTTGGAGCGCTCTAAATTATATCCAGCGTTCCCCCTCTATGTGGCTCAGCTCACCCTTTTGCTCAGATCCCTTTTCGCCATGAGCGAAATGATGAATGACGGCTATGAACTATCGCGGTCGCCTGGCTCCGACGCCGACGGGGCAGTTGCATTTGGGCCATGCCAGGACGTTTTGGATCGCCCAGGAACGGTCCCGCGCGGCCCAGGGCAGACTGATTTTGCGCCTGGAGGATCTGGATCAGGCCCGCTGTAAGCCCCAGTTTTGTCAGGATATCTACGAAGACCTACGCTGGTTTGGCTTGGACTGGCAGGAGGGGCCGGATCTGTCTCCCCCTGGGGAGTTTGGACCTTACGAGCAGATTCACCGGCTGGATTATTACCGAGCGGTTTGGGCGGCGCTGGCGGCTCGGCGGGGGATCTATCCCAGTCCCCAGTCGCGCAGGGATGTGGAGCGGGCGATCGCCGCTCCCCACGAGGGCGATCGCGAGCGGATCTTCCCCCCCCAGCTCCGCCCCAAAACTTGGAATATCACCACCACACCCAGCGAGGTCAACTGGCGCTTCCGCGTCCCCGATGGCGAAGTGATCACATTTATCGACAACCAGGTCGGGCTTTGCCAATACCGAGCGGGCCAAGACTTTGGCGATTTCATCATCTGGCGGCGGGATGGCTTCCCCAGCTACGAACTCGCCGTCGTGGCCGATGACCATGCCATGGCCATCACCGAAGTGGTGCGGGGCGAAGACCTGCTGCTGTCTACGGCCAAGCAAATTTTGCTCTATCGGGCCTTGGGTTGGGCGATTCCAGACTTCTACCACTGCCCCCTGGTGCGGGATGCCCAGGGCAAGCGCCTGGCCAAGCGGGACCAGGCTCTGGCTTTGCGGACGCTGCGCGCCCAGGGAGTGACCCCTGAGGCCATTCGCCAGGGCTGGGATTTGCCGGTGTTGGGGTGAGGCGGTTGACCTTGTGGCAGGTGATGATTGTGGCAGGTGATGATTGTGGCAGGTGATGATTGCGGCAGGTGACGGCGGCCTAGTTAAATGGGGAGCGGCGGTGCGGCAGATGGGGCTGCGATGGCAAAGCCAGCCTCCTGCAGAATTGCCCATGATGAATTTTTATTTGAGATCCCTATGGCAAGCTACGACGTCTACGGCCTCGGCAACGCATTGCTCGACATTGAATGCGAAGTCACCCCCGAAACCCTCAGCCAACTGGGCATCGACAAGGGCGTCATGACCCTGCTGGATGAAACCGCCCAGAACAACATTCTCGCCCACCTCTCGGGCCAAACCACCAAGCGCTCCTCCGGCGGGTCGGCGGCCAATACCCTGATTGGCGTGAGCCAGTTCGGCGGTAAGGCCTACTACTCCTGTAAGGTCGCCGATGATGAATCGGGCCAGTTTTACCTCCAGGATTTGGTGGACTGTGGCGTTGAGACCAATTTGCAAAAGCAGCCCCTGGGGGATGGGATTACGGGCAAGTGCCTGGTTTTGGTCACCCCCGATGCCGATCGCACCATGAACACCTTCCTGGGCATTTCTGCGACGCTGGCGGAGACGGAATTGGATGGGGGGGCGATCGCCAACTCCACCTACACCTACATCGAGGGCTACCTGGTCACGGGCGAATCGGGCAAAGCCGCCGCGATCAAAGCCCGCGAACTGGCCCAGGCAGCGGGTCAAAAGGTCGCCCTCACCCTGGCGGACCTCAACATGGTCAAATTCTTCAAAGCGGGCCTGCTGGAAATGATCGGCGATGGCCTGGACCTGCTGTTTGCCAATGAAAGCGAAGCCCTGGAAATGGCGGGCACCGAAGACTTTGAAACGGCCTTTGAATACCTCAAGACCCTGGCCAAGACCTTCGCCATCACCCGAGGCCCCGCAGGTTCAGTGATGTTTGATGGAGAAAACCGCATCGAGATTGCGG
This sequence comes from Synechococcales cyanobacterium RM1_1_8, assembly GCA_012032745.1. Taxonomy (GTDB): domain Bacteria; phylum Cyanobacteriota; class Cyanobacteriia; order PCC-9006; family JAAUQQ01; genus JAAUQQ01. Next base: position 4,917 of record JAAUQQ010000156.1, on the reverse strand, counting down.
GCGTCCCGGTCAAGGCTGTGGATACCGTTGGCGCAGGCGATATGTATGCCGGGGCGGTGCTCTACGGCATTACCAATGGCCTGGGCTGGGAGACGGCAGGCAAGCTGGGCTCTGCGGCGTCGGCCAAGCTGGTGACGAGTCTGGGCGCGCGCCTTCAGACCGAGCAGTCCCAGGCGGTTTTGGCCCAGGTCTTGGCGGGTTGAGTTCTGGCGGGTTGAGTCTTGGCGGGTTGTCTTGGCGGGTTGTCTTGGCGGGTTACTGGCCAGTCCCTTGGGCCTAAATGGCAAAATTGTTGGATCCAGCGGCAGATTTGCCCACACTGGGAGGGCAGCAGAGATTGTGACCAGCGATCGCGGCTGAATAAAGCCCTCCCGGAACGATTGAGATTGCGGCAGACTCACTGCTCCAGGGAAATTTCTCCCGGCAATCAATAAATCGCTACACTAATCCGGGCAGCCATTCACCCGCTGAGTTAATTCCCTGAGTTAATCCCCTGCATTCATCTCAGCGGGACCAACCCGCCCACTCGATCCCAGGAGAGTCCCATGGCTAGAACGGCAAGCGAATATGCGGTTCATATCTTTTTTGATGGTGGAATCAAAGAAGAAGTCCGCTTTCCCACGATGAAGGAGTTTCAGACCTGGTACAGCGGTGAGCTGATGCCCAAGGCGGCTTCCGATGATTTCATCAAAATCCCCATTAAGAACATCGAAGGGGAATATATGGTGGCCCGGCCCTCGAAGATTATCGCTCTGCGGGTGGAGCCTGTCTTCACCTCCAGTGTGGAACGCTGGTAGCGCTGGGCCTGGTTTGGGCTGGTTTGGGCCTGGGCTGATTGGGGGATCAGCGATTAGGATAGCTTGGAGGCCTGGGGTCGATGCAGGGGAGTCTGTCCCTAAACTTGCTCTGGGCCAGTCGTTGGCTAATGGCCATCGAAGAGCCAGTGGGCTCCCCGGTGAATTGGTTCTGTCCCTCGGTGGTTGAGTTTTGATGACAAATGCTTGGTTGGTACGCTCTCTAGGGCTGCTGGTTCCCTTGGTGGCGGCAGCGGGGGTTGCTCAGGTCGGCCCCAGGGCTGAGAACAGCCTGGCTGGAATGGAACCGGTGGAGACGGTTCAGGCCAGAGGGAGCAGCTCGGCCAGTCTGGGCCAGCTCGCCAGCGAAACTTCGGCGAGTTACCCCCCAGAAAAGCCAAAACTAGCCGCCCCTGCGAACCTATCTCCCCTGGCAGACCTATCCCCAGAAACACCCCCAGAAACACCCCCAGAAACACCTCCAGCAGCGCCTCCAGAAATATCACCCCCAGAAACGCCGCCCATCCCCGCCCTGCGCCGCCTCAGCGCCCCTCCCCAGAATCTGGAATTAGATCAGCAAATTTTTGGCACAGCGGGCTCACCGGGCGATCGCCTGCCCTGCTCCAGGCGATTGACTACAGCCTGGTTTATATCAACACCGACAAGGCTGCGGCAGATTATGCAGACTATCCCATTGCTGGGGTTAGCCGCGATCGCGTCCGCCGCAGCCTCCAACATTTCCGCCAGCTCGTCAGCACCAGCCCCAGCGCCGCCGCCCTCCACCAAGCCGTCCTCAGGGACTTCGACTTCTACCAAGCCACGGGCACCGATGGCCAGGGCACCGTCCACTTCACCGGCTACTTCGAGCCCACCTACGCCGCCAGCCGCCAGCCCACCGCCGAATACCGCTATCCCCTCTACCGCCTACCCCCCGACCTGGAACGCTGGCCCGAGCCCCACCCCGATCGCCTCGCCCTGGAGGGCAAGGATGGCTTGCAGGCCGCTGCCGGACCGCTCAAGGGCCTGGAGCTGGTCTGGCTCAAGGACCGCATGGAGGCCTTTCTGGTCCAGGTCCAGGGCTCTGCCAAGCTGCAACTAACGGACGGGAGTACAATGTCGGTGGGCTATGCTGGCCGGACCAACTATCCCTATGTCAGCGTCGGGCGCGAGCTGGTCAATGATGGCCTGTTTTCCCTGACGGAACTGTCTCTACCGCTGATGCTGGATTATTTCCAGAAAACCCCCCAGGCCCTGAGCGAGTATCTACCGCGCAACCCCCGCTTTGTTTTCTTCAAGCAAACTGATGGTGCGCCGCCCACTGGGAGCCTTTCCCAGCCCGTGACCGCCGATCGCTCCCTCGCGACGGACAAATCCCTGATGCCTCCCGGAGCCTTGACGCTGCTCAACACAACCCTGCCCTATGCCAACCCTGGCGCTGTGCTCCAGTCGCGCCGCTATGTCAAACGGGCTGTGAGTCGCTACGGGCTCGATCAAGATACGGGGGGCGCGATTCAGGGGCCTGGACGGGCCGATATTTTCTTGGGCAGCGGTGTCGTGGCGGGCGATCGCGCTGGCCTGGTCAACGACAACGGTCAGCTCTATTACCTCTTGATTAAGGATGGACGCTAGCCTTTCCATTACCCTGCTGGTGATCCTGACGGTGCTCGCTGGGATCGGTGGCCAGGTCTTAGCCGCCCTCGTCAAAGTCCCCAGCATTGTCTTTTTGCTGCTGTTTGGCATTCTTTTGGGCCGCGATGGCCTGGGGCTGATCCAGCCCAACCAGCTCGGTGTGGGTTTAGATGTCTTGGTCTCCCTGTCTGTGGCGCTGATTTTGTTTGAGGGGGGCTTGAACCTGGAGCTGCGCGAGCTGGGCCGCGTCTCCGGCAGCCTGCGCAATCTGATCACGATTGGGGTGGGCATCACGCTGTTGGGCGGCGCGGCAGCGGCCCACTGGCTGAGCGAATTTCCCTGGCCCCTGGCCTTTTGTATGCCTCGATCGTCGTGGTCACGGGGCCGACGGTGACCGTGCCCCTGCTCCAGCAGGTCAAGGTAGATCGGGAAGTGGCTGCTTTGATCGAAGGGGAAGGGGTGTTGATCGATCCCCTGGGAGCCATCCTGGCGGTGGTGGTGCTGGATATTATTTTGAACGAGGCTCAGACCCCCTTGGCGATCGCCAGCGGTCTCGGGCTGCGCCTGGGCATCGGCCTGGTGATTGGCCTGGGGGGCGGTGGGCTGCTGGGCTTCTTCCTCAAGCGGGTCAAGTTTCTCTCCGAGGATCTGAAGAATTTGCTCGTCCTGGCGGGGGCTTGGGGCATCTTCGGCTTGGCCCAATCGATCCGCAGCGAATCGGGGCTGATGGCCTCAGTGGTTTCCGGCATCATGCTGGGGGCAGCGGATATTCCTGGGGAGCGCCTGCTGCGGCGGTTCAAGGGTCAGCTGACGGTGCTGGCGATTTCCGTCCTGTTTATTTTGCTGGCGGCGGATCTCTCCATTGCCAGTATTTTTGCCCTGGGCTGGGGCGGCCTGTTCACGGTCCTGGCCCTGATGTTCCTGGTGCGGCCCGTGGAGATTTTTAGCTGCACCCTCCAGAGCAAGCTCAACTGGCGACAGAAATTTTTCCTTAGCTGGATCGCCCCCCGAGGCATTGTCTCCGCCTCCGTGGCTTCCCTGTTCAGCCTGCTGCTGACGGATCGGGGCATCAACGGTGGGGCCTCGATTAAGGCGCTGGTGTTTTTGACCATCATCCTGACGGTGTTTTTGCAGGGGCTATCGGCCAAGGGCGTCGCCAACCTGCTGAAGCTGACCGATGAGGGCGGCACTGGCACCGTTCTGGTGGGCTCCAATGCCCTCAGCCGCTTGGTGGCGCGCCTGCTCCAGGACAAGGGCACGGCGGTGACGATTATTGATACCGAAGAAAAGGAGCTGACCAAGGCCCAAGCCCAGAATATTCCGACGTTTTTGACCAGTGCCTTTGATGCCGAGGCCCTGGATGAGGCCGGGATGGACAGCGTTGCCACGGTGTTGGTGACCACCAGTAACAGTGATGTCAACCAGGCGATCGCCCAGCGCATCGTCGAAGAATTCAATCCGCCCAAGACTCTGGTGGCTTCGCCCAAATCCTCCGGCACCAGCGCTTCGATCAATCCCAAAATCCAGCTCGCCTTTAACCCCGACATGTCGGTCAAGACCTGGAATCAATATTTGGGCCAAGGAGCGGTCAAACTGGGCTCCACGGAGCTGCGCGAGGCGGATTTTGAGCGCCAGAAGCTGCACCTGGAGGGCTACATTCTTCGCCAGCAGATGATGCCGCTGTTTTGGGAGCGCGATGGTAAGCGGCGCTTGTTCACCCAGGAGCAGGTGTGGAAAGTGGGCGATCGCCTGCTCTATCTGCTCTATTCCCCCGAGCTGGTAGAAGATGCCACGGTCAAGCCCAAGCCCAAGAAGCTGGTCATGGCCGAACTGTCCCAGGTGGAGAATATTCCCGACGAGCCCCTGCCCGATAGCCAGACGGTGGCCGAGCGGGAAACCAAGCCATCCGAGGCCAAACAGCTCGGCCAGCAAATTCTCGAAAAGCTGCCGGTGATCAAACCCGCCTTCAAGAAAGCGGCGGAAGCCGTGGCAGTGGTGGAAGACGTCGTGGAGGAAGCCGAGCAAGCGGCCCAAGCCATCACTGAACCCATCGCCGAGTCCATCGCCGAGTCCCCCATCGCCGAGACCGTTGCCGCCTCGGCGGAGTGGGTGGAAGCCGTTGCCGAGGCTCTGCAAGAGGCCACGGGCGCTGGGGAGGCGGGGGCGGATTCTGGGACCGGGGCTGAATCTAGCCCAGAGCCTTGCCCAGAGCAGCGCCATTCAGAATCGAGCCATTCAGAATCGAGCCAGCCAGAAACCGACAGTCCAGGGGCGATCGCGCCCCACCCCCCCAGCCCAGCGGAGCACCAACCGGAGACCGGGGGGAGTCAGGAGTCTGGCGATCGCCCAGCCGCCCCTGACGCTGAGCCGGTCACCCTGTTCACCGCTGAACCGGCCTCCCTGCCGGAGCCCCCAAGCGCCTCCCCCGGAAGCTGCCCACTGCCCAGGACTCTGCCGCGCCCCAAGCGCCGGAGCCAACGCCCGCCGCCGCCGC
>JAAUQQ010000155.1 GCA_012032745.1 Synechococcales cyanobacterium RM1_1_8 | reverse complement strand
ACCAAAATTGCGACCTCTGGAAGATCTCCACCGGCGTCTGGTCGGCGAGCTAGTTTCAATCCCTAGAAGGGATTCACCAAAATTGCGACAGCGGGGGGCTGAAACCTTTTATCTATGCAGTTTTCAAGGTTCGATCGCGCGGCTAACCACCACTTCTCCATTCTCACACCCACCCTCACCCTCGTCAACCCCCCAAAGAACCGCCCAAACCCATGCCACAGCGAGACCCCAGCCACTGCGCGGCTCGTCCAGCTCAGCCAAACGCCACAACCATTGCCCTGCCACGCTTTTAGCCCCAACACCCCAATGCCCTCACCCAACACCCCCCTAGCCGCGCAAGCCTCACACCAAAAAAATACTGTCATCCCGCAACGCCTCCCCCCCAATCCGCTCCACCTTCTCTCGACAGCAAGCACACAAAAAATAAAACCGCACACTATCCTCCTCCGCCTTAATCAGCCGACTCAGCCGCGATCGCAACTTCGCATACTGCGCCTCCGTCAAATCGTGACATTCAAACAAACTAAACTGCATCCACTGGCCATAGGACTTCAAAACTTTATGAATCTTCGTCCGGCGGCGATCGTCAGAAATATCGTAGCTAATCACCAGATCCATCGCTACCTCAACACCAACGGTGGATACTGCTCCGTCTGGCCCATCAAATACTTCGACAACAACCGTGCCTGAAGCTCAAACGCCTCCTGGTACGTACATTGTCGCTGCATCACCGGATGCTTAAACTTCGACTGCTTTTTCTGCTCATACAACCGCAAGAACGCCTTCAGCCCCTCTCGCGTCAACGACACCGCCCCGCTCACCGGCTCCGTCTCAAACGAAGCCAGCGTCACAAACTCCCGATTAATTGCTGTCAACACCACCGCATCCACCACCAAAGGCCGAAACTCCTCCATCAAATCCAGCGCCAGGGAAGGCCGACCATAGCGCACCGTATGCAAATAGCCGAGGTAGGGATCAAAACCCACAATATTCAGCGCACTCTGGACATCGTGGCGCAGCAGTGAATAACCCAAGCTCAGCAGCGCATTCACCGGATCGACTGGAGGGCGGCGATTGCGGGTCTTGAACGAAAAGTCTGGCTTGAGCAAGAGCTGACCAAAGCTGCCAAAATAGGCCGCGCTGCCCGCTCCCTCCAGACCTCGCAGGGAATCGATCGCTAAGGTACGGTTAATCGGCGCAATCGCCTGCTCCAGTTTCTCAATCGCCCGATCAAGCTGGCTGCCATTGCCCTCCCGCCGCGATCGCAACAGGGCATTTCGACAATTCTTCAGCTTGCCCCGAATAAATCCCTGGACCACATGGGAAGCCGCTAGAGTTGTCTCATCAACCCCACCCGCCGCCGCCCACTGCGCCCGCCGCACAAAGACATTCTTAGTCACCTCCGGCTCCAGACGACCCAGGTAGCGGCCCGTGGCCGTCAGAAACGATAGGGGGATATTGCGGTCGAGGAGTTCGGCGATCGCCGCTGGCGAAACCGTAGCCCGGCCCACCGCCACCACCCCATCCAGCTTAATCATCGGCACATCGATCAGCGTCTCCCGCTGCGTGCGAAACCCGCTCCCCAACGGCTGTTTCGATTGCGCCGTCACCTGCAAGCGCTCATCCGTCTTGCCAATAAAACAATCTTCTTGGGTCACATACAGCGTTCCCATTGTGATCTCCTGGCCAAATCGCTGGCCCTAATGTGCTTCTTGGTAGCGCTGAACCCGTTCCACCGCGCGGGGCAGGCATTGCTGATACAAACTACAGCCCTTGCAGCGTTTGCTATACAACGCAGGCGGCATCGCCCCCGTGGCCAACAGCTCCCGCACCGCCGCCAAGGTGGCCAAGGTTTCCTGACGCAGCGCGGGCGAAATTTCCACGGGCTGGCGCTGGTGGGACTGGGCATAGTAGACATAGCCCAGATCAACCGGTTGCCCAGCATCTCTTCCAGGCACAGGGCCTGGGCGCAGACCTGCATGGCATCGTTATCAAACTCGCCCCGCCTGCCCCGCTTATATTCCGTCGGATACCAACGGCCATCCAGCTCCTCGATCAAATCCGCCTTGCCCGTCAAACCATGCTGCTCCGACTTCAGCCAGATGGCCCGGATTTGGTAGGTCTCCTCCCGGTGGCCTTCACCGACGGTGTGGACGCGATCATGGAGGCTGGTGCCTTCGATCGTGTATTGGTTCTCCGCAAACTCCCCTGCGCAGAACATGCGCCAGCAGCGATGGGGGCAATAGTTGTATTGGTTGAGCGCGGCGATGGGGATGTAGTCTCGTTCTGCCATGGCATGACTCCTCTAATTGCTAGGCTGCCAGTTGCTTTTTGCGGGGCTTGGGCCTGGGCGTTGACTGGGGCGTTGATTGGGGCGTTGATTGGGGCGAGCCGCTGCGAGACTTGGGCGCAAGCCGCCGCACCATGCCCATGCCCATGGGCGTTTTACGGCCCACGCCAGCGTAGAGGGAAAAGTCGGCCAGGGTATTGATTTGCTTGATGGTTTCTGGCGCAACATCCCCCATGATGCGGTAGGTGACATGCCCCGTACAGCCGATAAATTTGCTGCGGGCTTCCATCACAATCTGGGTTTGGATATCGAAAAAGCTCGGAAAGATCGGCTGGAGGATATCTGGCTCAAACGGACAATCTGCATATTGATTCCAGCGTCGCAGGAGGCTACCAAACACAGCTTCCGGCGTGGGCAGGGATGTATCAAACTTCTGCTGGCGAAAGGCCGTTGGGGTACAAAAGGTGAGGTCGATTTGGGTTTCATCTTCGGACGCTTGCCCATACAACGAGCCGTAACTCGCAAAGTTTGCCCAGGGCTGGTTCGGATTGGCTGTGCCGAGGATGCGGCTGATGAAGAGGTCAGCAGGGCCGAGGTGCCAGGGTTTCTGGGGATGGATGTTGAGCCAGAGCTGGGCGAGCTGGCTGAAGAGTTGTTCATCGAGCAACGAGACGCGGAACCAGCAGCTCGCTCCAGCGGGCACGGCCCGCCGATGTTCGGCCAGGAGCAGATGGGCGGCAAGCCCCTGTCTGGAGCGATCGCCCCTCCCCTCAATTTGCAAGGGGCTAATCGTGAAAGCCTTATTGCTGGTTTGTCCATGGAGCTGGGTGGCCAGTGCTGAGTCTACGGAGTCAACAACGGTGAGGAAGAGGGCATGGAGGTGCTTCCCAGCCAGGTAACCGGGGGGTATCGGGGTTTGGGGGTGAGTTCGAAGATGAGGCTATAGGGCATCGGGTTAGATAAAATAGATTGAAGAGTCGGCAGAGAGGCAGAGCTATGGCAATTGATGACTACGATGTTGCGATTTCGTTGAAAAGACGTTTGGAAGCAAGCCTTCCTTTCAAGGTTTGTCCAAGCAAACAGTTGCTGAAGATGATGAAGAACAAAGGTACTCCGATGAGAGATGAAGACTATGAGGTGGGAAAGGTGCTTTATAGCGGAGATGAAGGGGGCATTACCTGCATGTTGAAAGGATCAGTCACAGATAAGGAAATTGTGGGAGCTTCGATGACGCATCTGATTATCGATCCTGAACATCCTTTAGAGAAATTTCACTTAGAAAACTACTCGAAGCGATAGCCCATGGCAGGAAGTTTAACGCCTCCAGCTTCATAGTATTGCCCTGAGAGATGAACGTTCTGAATCAAGCTCACTGGAGGCATGTTGATTACGTCATAGCTGAGCACACGATGGCTGAGCATGACATCGAGCGGATTGAGCGGATAGGCACAGGTGAAGCTACCGTTGCCCTGGCGTAGATCAGGCAGCTTCTCCCAGCGCACTTCCGCTTTGCTCATCCATTTGCCCAGGCGAATCCATTGGCGCTGGGGGAGGTTCAGTGCCTGGGTCGCGATCAGGAAGCATTCAAAAATGCTCTCGGCAGCAATCTCCTTGGTTCTGCCAAAGCTAGGGATGTTCTTCTGGGTTTTGGTCATCTCCACGTGATAGCGGTTGTCAGCATATTTCCAGGTGTTGAGCTGGGCGGCATGGCGAACTGCACGGGCCGGAGTAACGTAGATGCCGCGATCGTTGAGGGGTGTCAAATGTTCGGCATATTTCGGCACTTGCTCAGCGCAGAAGTAGCGGTATCCCTGTTCTTCGGGGACAGTGGTAGCGTAGCGATCGCTATCCACCAGCCCCAATGCATAGCACAGGGCATAGTTATGCAGCACCGCTTCGGTTTCATACAGCCGCCCAATCTCCCGCGTCGCAAAGTAAAGGCTGTCGTGGAGTTCAATCAGTCCGCGATAGAGCATTGTCATGGCAATCTCCTCTACTTACTTCTATTTGCTCTTGGCCGGTGCTTTCTGCTTTTTGACATGTTGTTCAAAGTAGGATTTGGCATCGGCATTGGCCTGTTCCAAGAGTGATTTAATGCCTGCTTCAGTTCCCGTGAGCTGCTTCACTTCAGTCAGCAATGCCTGAAAGTCCGTGCCAATGAAGTCCTGATGGACGATGAACTCGTCCTGCATGAGCCGGGCGATCGCCTGCTTGGCGGCTTCCATGACACTATCTTCGTTAAGGGGATCAGGGGCCACCAGGGTTCCATCCGCCTGCATTTGGTCATAAATCGCTTGGGTCCAGCGCAGGTTGCTGGTGATTTCGCCATCGGCAAAGACAACGCCCAGCAATTCGTTGCGTACGCGCCCGGTGCGAGTGGTTTGGGCTCCATAGTGTCGGGTCCGCAGAATGTTATTGAAGACGTAGAGGAAGCTGGCTTCGGTGGGGTCTTTGAGGGTGACGATGCTGGGGAAAAAGACCTGGGGTCGAATGTGGTCCTGCTGGTTGATGCGGCTGGTGACTTCTCCATTGGCCGACATGGTGCCGTTTTCGTAGGGGGCGTTGAGGGTGAACGTTTCGTGGGATTGATCAAAAGCAGTGATGGAAAAGGCTGTATCCACAACAACTTTTGATTTTTCGGAGCCGGAGTCCCCGATCGCAAACCCATAAATAATGCAGTCGGCATTGTCCATGGCGAAGGAGACGTTGTATTCACAACCCTCAGGCTTAACCAGGCCATAGGTGCGCAGTAGCTCCCGGCCCACCAGGCGCTCCGGGGTGGATTGTTTGCGTTTGAATAGGGTGAGGCGACTGATGGTGGCGCTGTCTTTTACGCCTGCTCGGACGCGGGCTTTGTTGAGTTCGCCATCGGTTTGGAAGAGAGGATAGGATTCGGTGACGCGCAGGGTGAGGAAATGAACATATTTCCCCATGGGTTTGTAGGGGATAGCATCGTGGAAAAAGCGGTCTGCATCGGTCAGGGTTTTGAGGAGTGTCATGGGTTCAAGCCTTAAATAACGGATTGGAAGATGCAGGAGATTGTGTCTGTCCAGGCGAGTTAAGCGCTAGCCTTGGCCTCAGCAGCCTCTTTCTCAGTCTTGTATTGCTGGTTTTCTTTGTCGTCTTCGAGGCGATAGAGGAATTCGCAAGTATTTTTGATCAAGTTGATTTGTTTGCCTGCGAGTCGGGCGCGATCGCCTGCAAAAGCTTCCTCAAAAACATTAGTCACAAAGAACCGAGAAAATTCCAGCACCGCCTGCCGTTCCTGGTCACGCTGCTTGCCATTAAACATCCAGCGTCCCTGAGCGGTAGAAGCATGGACTCGGTCCATCAATTTGCAGATCTCCGCCGCCACCGCTGCGACCAGGGTTTCGCCTGAGAAGACTGACGTTTCAGCTTTGAGCACAGTCTCGGCAGCAATATCAATGGGCTTGAGAACAGCATTCGCTTTTGGGTTATAGCGCTGCTCCGCTCGATAGAAACGGCGGTACAGCTCGGTCAAGGTTTTGGGATGGTTCATGGGTGAATTGGGCTTCAAGTGCCATTGCTCCGTTGTAAAGTCATAGGTTGCTCCTGCATCAAAGCAGGGATAAAAGTGATGGGCATAGAGTCGAATACGTTGAGGGCTAGCCGTATCCACGTTCTTTTGTCCCCGCACCCACCTAGCCAGGTAGGAAAAGACATGGAGTGGGCTGGTTTCAAAGTCTTTTGCCAACTCCGTCAGCTTGCCCCAGTTGGCGTCATAGCCGCCTTTACCCTGCTTGGGGTTCACATCCAGATGAATGGAGTAAGCCGCCGTCAGGGCCTTGAGGGGAGAAGGGTAATGTTCTCCATTTTCGCTCCAGCCCTCAAGGATGTAGTCGAGGCGGAAGCGCTCCCGCTTGACCAGGGTACGAATGGCCTGGGGGGCACTATCCAAGAAGACGGTTTCTTCAAATTCTGCGCCATCGTTAAAGGGGGGAATAGGAGATTCAGAAACCACCGTTTTGACATCGAGAATCATGGGAAAGGCCAAGGCCAACCAGGCGGGAAGCACCCAGGATTCGGTATCGGTGCTGTCCCTGCCGGGGGGGAGCGCCATGAAGTAGAAGGTGAGCGGCTGGTCATCGGGATAGGAGAGCTTGAAGGTGCGATCGCGAACAAAATCATCATCTTTTTCATCGAGCTGTTTCCGCCGCTCCAAATCATCGGCAATCAAAAAAGCATCGGCACTTTGATACTGTCCCTGGTGAAACTTGGCTTCAAAGCCAGAGACAAAATGCTTTCGCAAGCTAGCATCGTAGCGAGTTTGGGCAATTTTGCTATAGGCCCGCTTCAAAAACTGGTTGGTTTCCGGCGTGAAATAGTAAGTGGGATAGAAATAGAGATAACGATACTTACCATCCTCAAAACGCTTACCTACCGCCTGAGATTGGTTCATCAAAATTTGCCGCAGCATCATCTCTAGCCCCGCAATGCTGGAGATATTGCGTTTGGCATTGGAGCCCCCCAAATGTTGTTTGTTCGTATAGACCTGGGGGGTGAACAACACGGCTGATTCCATTTGCTCGGTGACGCTGTAGGGCGAGTGGGAGATGGAGCAAATGAGCTGACGGCCTCGCCCTGGCTTCTTCGCTGCGTTGTAGCTAGCTAGCTCCTGCAAGAAAATATCGACCTGAGCGCTGGCTGACTCAGGGGGCATCTCCGGCGCATCGGGCAACATGACCACGCGACCCACCCAGTCCCGTAAATCATTCCAGCCATCTTCTAATACATAAGTGTCGGCGATAGGTTCGAGCTGACCTTTGAGAAAGTCAATGAGGCTTTGCCCCACAGCACGAATATCTTCGAGACCAGAACCCTGAATATAACGAGCGGCTAGGAAATACCACTCATAGGGGACGCCGCCGGTATTGCCTTTGAGCTTATTAGCTTTGAGGCTTTCATTGATGCGCTGAATTTCGCGAAGCTGCGGGGAGTAATCCGCTAAGCCCAGGAACTCCGCCACGCGATGGATGAGCTGACCGGGCTGAAGCCGGTCTTCAATTTCGGGCAGCGTTTTGGGAACATCGGGCTGTTTGTTCTTTTTGTGAGCTTGGGCGTAGTTCTTGCGGAGCTGCTCGATGCGGTTGACGCGATCGCCCCAAATCTTCCGACTAATCACATCACCAAACTCTGCAAGCTGATCAATGCGAATATCATCTTCAAAATTGAAGTCATAGTCCGCTGGTAACACGCCCAATTCCTGAAACTTGATCAGGTTATCGCTACGACTTCTGGCGACTGAGTTCTTTCCAGGATTAAGGATACGCAGCGTTGCATCTAGTGCCACCTGCATCAGCGCAGTATCCTCGAAGAACAGGTTGTAGTAATCAGCATATTTCATGCCCTTACCATCGCGACCAAAGCCGGTTTGGCGCTTTTGCAGCTCGCCTGCACAGAGAGATTTGATGCTGGCCACCACTTGGTTAGGCAAGGTTGCAAGGTCTATCGAGGGTGCATCTCGACTGGAAAGGTAGATAACGCCGGTTGGCAGATAAAGCAGGGGCTGGTGGTAAGTCTCTGTTTCGGTGTTGAGGCTGGTGTGAGCCTTCATCAAAGCGTTGTTCAAGACATTGGTGAGGACGCCTCGGTTTTCGGCGATCGCGTGATAGCTAAACTTCAGCTGCCCATCGCTCAAGCCATGTAGCAGCTCATTAAGCCCCTTATTCATCGCATCTTGCGGATGCTTAATGATAGAAGCCAAGCGGTCCGCTAAACAGGTTAGATCCGCCAATACCCGCAGCTTGCGATCGCGCAACTCTGGTCGCAAGCTATCCTCAGACAAATTCAGGTTGGTGTCACTACGACGCTGGGCGTTGTAGGCAATGAATAGCAAGTCGTCCAAATAGATTTGCCACTGGCTCGGCTGGTCGGGCGACACTAATTGGTCAATGCCGAGAGCGGGAACGAGAAGACAAAACAGCTCACGATGCTCGTCCACAGAGAGGTCGCGGATGCCTTGGCTGAGGTCGTGGGTTTGGTTGATGCGTTGGAAATGCTCAGGCATCTGTTCAAACAGGCGATAGTCAAATTTCTCAAAGTCGTGGAGGACGAAGCCTGCGATCGCAAGGCGGCGCTCCAGCTCCTTCACCTCCCGCCGAACAGTTGTGTTCATTGCAGCAAGGCGTTTTTCAATTAGGTTGGCGGGGAAAAGACCGTTGAGCAGATGAGTATTGAGGGATTGATCGCCTGCGTTGTCGCGACGAACAGGCGGCTGACCTTCCACCTTCCGCTGTTCATCAATGCGGTCAAAGAACTTTCCGCCCTTAGCTGTGACGCCGACTGCATATTTCAGCAGGTTCGGCAAAACATGTTCAGCAAAATCTGCCATAACAGGGTCATCAGCATTTTCGCTTTGGACAGCCTGTTTGAGGAGTTTGAGAGTGAGGAGTTCTTCAGGTTTGGTGAGGGTGCGATCGCTTTCCTGATCTAAGCCTAGATCCTCATCCCCAAAGCCCCATGTATCTTCTGAAGTCATCGATTTTACAGTCATAAAGTTATAAGCTAAGCAGACTGGGAAAAAGCAACAAATCTCAACAGCTTATACAGCTTTCTTTATTCGTCAACCTAGGCTTCTAGCTCGGACAAATACCGTTGTATCTCGACTACATAAAGTGGGTAAATCTCTTAAAGTATACGGAGATATAAGCAACAACTCTAATCGGCTCTACCTTACCGTAGAAATGAGCGAGAACATTTCTAAATTTTGCTGATTCTTTCAGCCTTATGCTCAGTTTTACGGAGATAAATCTAACCCGTGACATCTGACCAAAAACATCAGCGTTGTCCTTTGGAGAGAGCTGACAGGCTTCTTTGAGCAGATGACGACCTAAATCAAGAGAAGCATGAATAATAAGTTCCTGCAATCTTTCAGCGGCTCTGTACTTAAACAAATATTCGAGAATCTCCTCTGAGCTATATCGGTTAAGTTGATCGAGTTCATGGAGATATTCGGTAATGATTTTAGCTCGTTGCTTTGACCTATCAATGTCAACCGTCATTGTTGTAGACTCTGTAGATTTTCTACGATTTTTTTGTTCGTTTCAGCACGCCATTGCTTAAGCTGTTCAGGATTTTTAATGTGCTTTCTCTTGAAACCATCAAACTCTCCCTTATCTTGTTCATATAAGAGCTTGCCATCTTGAGCAATTCGATGCAAAAGAAGCTCATCACATCTATTCAACTCAACAACATCGATCTGATCATCAGACAAATCAAGACAGTCCTGCAAGATTCCCCGTGATCTACAGGGAGAAAAGCTGCCTTGCTCATACTGCTTACGAAGATTTTCATCAAAGAGAACTGCAAAATCCCAGTCACTCTGAAAGTGCGAGTCACCTCTAGCACGAGAGCCAAATAGCACCAGAAGCTTTAGGTAGGGGATTTGCCCTACAATTTCAGGGATTTTTGCAAGCATTCGTTTGTCTGTTAATTCTGGTTTAGCGGATTGAACAGCTTGTTGCGCAAAGAGTAGGCAAGCTTGCAAGTCTTCTGGTTCTAGCCAAGGATGCTGAGCCTTAAGTGTCTCATAGGTTGCCCCTGCTGCAATTTGACCTAAGACACTCTCAACAGAGAGAGGTTGATCCCTGATAATGGCAGCACCCTGCAATATCTTTCTATTGCTTGTGATTCGTTCTAGCAGTTCGCCCATACTAAACCTCCGAAATTACTCCGCTATACAGAGTGAGTGCTTTCCTTTAAATACCTTTCAAAATCCCTTTTAGGGTTTGTCCATTCATATGAACCACAGCTCGTCTCCTTCACTCTTGAAGGTGTAAGCCAAGGTATCCAGCAACAGCGCCGCCTGGCCAAACGCCACCGCATAGGGCGCTGTGGCATCGTGAATGCTTCCCTCATCCGAAATCGGATAGAGCTGAAAATGCATCGGCAGCCGCAACCGCCGCTTCACCTCCCCCACCGGACGCTTCAGGACATAGGCCACCAAAGCTTGAGTCCGCAGCCGCTGATTAATCCCATCAACCCAGCGATTATCAGGCTGCCACACCTCCAAGCCATCCAACACCTGCACCTTCCAGGAATCCGCCACAGCATCCAATCTCCCTGGAAAATGAAACTTCCAATTCAGCCGCTCCTCTCGGTAAGCCCGCAGTTTCATAAAGCCTAGACAGTAGTTAAACCGGCCCTTCGGAATTGCCTGGCCCGTGCGCTGTGCCACCTGCTCTAACTCTGCCAGAAAGCCCCGCTCCGTCCAAGGCTCAATCTCCAAATTACTCAAGACCCCCGGCAGTCCATAGGTCTTAAATCGATCTGCTTCCCGAGGTTCCGTCAGGTCATACAGCCCACAAAGCAAGCCACTTGCCCCGCGAAAGCTACTGGCCTCCTCTGCAATGGGATTGCCGCCCTTCTGCCCAGATTGCCGTTGCCAATCTTCAGCCCAGCCTCGCACTCGACCTGAGATCTGGCGCGGACTCACGCCAAAAACTTCCTCAGCTTCCCGAGCAAAGCGATCGCGGCTCCCTACGTACCGACTCCGAACCTTCGGATCACTGAGTTGATACAACAATTTAAATGACTGAACCGCTCCCCAGCGCTTGTAATAGCCACGAAAATCATTGATGCAGCGGTAGCTCTCACGGATAGCGCGGTTGAGTGTGAAGCGATCGCACTCCCCCCCATCCCCAAGCAACCGCTCCTCCCCCTCAAACAACCGCTCCGCTAAGAAGTTTGGCACCAACGCATAGGCCATAAACCCATCAAAAGCAACGCCAGCGTCATTCTCGCCATGCCGCCCCAAACGCCCCAAACGCTGAATAAAATTTCCCGCATCTGACGATTCAAAAACCAGATAATTGATGCGAAAATCCACCCCCACATCAATCGTGCTCGTACCAATCACCAAATCTGCTGCTAAC
>JAAUQQ010000154.1 GCA_012032745.1 Synechococcales cyanobacterium RM1_1_8 | reverse complement strand
AAATCGTCATTGAGTGATCAAATCCATAGGCGATCGCCCCGCCCTGCGGATTCGGACGCTCCACCCCCAACGCATCACAAAACTCCGCAAAAACAATCTGGTAATTCGCCCGCTCCTTACCCCCTGCATTTTGCCAACGGGTCACAAACGTATCCATTTGCCCGAGTGGTGAAGCAACAATAGGAGCAGTCATACACAATCCAGAGTCTTACAGGGGTACGTAGCATTTTAGACTAGGGTTTCTTGAAATTACCATCACTAACCCAGCCCAAACGAAACTGCTACAGTGAAGCTCTAGCCTGCCCCTCAGAGCATCACAGCCATGGTTTCAGCTCCCCTCTCCCTGCAAACCTCCCGCATCCGCCCCGCCATCCAAGACCTCCAGAGCGACATCGTGGCATGGCGTCGCCACCTGCACCAGTACCCTGAGCTGGGCTTCAAAGAAGAGAAAACGGCCAGCTTCATCGCCGAGAAGCTCACCGCCTGGGGCATCGACCATGAAACCGGCATCGCCACCACCGGCATCGTGGCCCTGATCGAAGGCAGCCGCCCCGGCCCCACCCTCGCCATCCGCGCCGACATCGATGCCCTGCCCGTGCAGGAGCAAAACGAGGTGCCCTACCGCTCCAAGCACGACGGAAAAATGCACGCCTGCGGCCATGATGGGCACACCGCGATCGCCCTCGCCACAGCCCGCTACCTCTCCCAACACAACGACTTCCCAGGCCGGGTCAAAATCATCTTCCAGCCCGCCGAAGAAGGCCCAGGCGGTGCGAAGCCCATGGTGGAAGCAGGCGTGCTCAAAAATCCTGATGTCGATGCCATCATCGGCCTGCACCTCTGGAATAACCTGCCCCTCGGCACCGTTGGCGTTCGCAGCGGGGCGATGATGGCCGCAGTGGAACTGTTTGAATGCGTGATTCAAGGTAAGGGCGGTCATGGAGCCATGCCCCACCAGACCGTGGACTCGATCCTGGTCGCTTCGCAGATCGTCACGGCCCTGCAAACCATCGTCGCTCGCAACGTGGACCCGATTGATTCAGCGGTCGTCACAGTCGGTTCATTGCACGCAGGCAGTACCCATAACGTGATTGCCAATAAGGCGACGTTTACCGGGACGACGCGGTATTTTGACCCGAAATATGAGGGGGTGATTCGCGATCGCATCGAAGCCATCATCAAGGGCTGCTGCGACATGCAGGGCGCGACCTACAGCCTCAACTACTGGAGCCTCTACCCCCCCGTCATCAACCATCCCGACATCGCCAACCTCGTCCGCTCCGTCGCCGAAACCGTCCTGGAAACGCCCCTGGGCGTGGTGCCAGAATGCCAGACCATGGGCGGAGAGGATATGTCATTTTTCCTACAGGAGGTGCCGGGCTGCTACTTCTTCCTCGGCGCAGCCAACCTCAGCCGGGGCCTGAGCTTTCCCCACCACCATCCCCGCTTCGACTTCGATGAAACCGCCCTGGCCATGGGGGTCGAGATCTTTGTGCGTTGCGTGGAGCGGTTTGATCTGAGTAAGGTAGGCAGCTCGGGTAATCGGTAATATTTCCACTCAGGGTAAGATTTGAGCCTAGGGGCGGTCAGCCGGTCGTCAGGAATAGCGTTCGGGCGTTAAAGTTGGCAGGCTGATGAAAGGCAAGCCAGGAACCGGGGTTGCGGAACTGCACATCGCTGGGCCGCGTCACCGACAACACCGGACTCCATCTTGTCTCAGCAGAGCGTTTTCCCTCCCCCCTGCCCCTCTCCCGCCCCTGCCAGCCTCCATGCAACGGCTCAAAACTGGAATTAGCACCCTCATCAACCTTGGTTTGCCCGGCGCGGGGCTGGGGGTGACAGCCCATTTTGCCATGCAGGGGGCGGTCCAGGAGGCGATCGCCTCGGCGATCGTCACCGGGGGAGTGACGCTGCTGACCCTGGGGCGCAAGTTTGGCCAGCGCGTGTTGGCCCGCATCGAGGCCCGGCTGGAGGAACGGGCCGATTCTGTCGGAGATTGGCTGTTCGATCAGTTTGAGGTGCGCTTGCAGCGGATTTGGTGGCTGGTCAGCGGTGATTTTCGCGATCGCTATAACAAGGCCCTGATCTACCGCTACCGCGACTATCGCACCCAGGGCTTGACCAACAAAGGCCCATTTGCCCTCAACCTGGAACGGGTGTTTGTGCCCCTACAACTCAAGCCGGAGAGCCTCAGCCAGATTTCCACCAACTTGATCAGCAACCCTGAACTCCTAGAGCGCCGCAGCGCCGAAGGCAATGCCGCCGGGGGCAATACAAGCGGCCATACGATCTGGGCCTTTCTCAGCGCCCTCAAGGAGCAGCCCGCCTTCGATCGCCTCGTGATTTTGGGCGCACCGGGCTCAGGCAAAACGACCCTGCTGGAACATTTGGCCTTGATCTATGCGCGGGGCAAGCACCGTCAGCGCGCTGGCACCGCCAGCTTCTCCAAGAATCGCCATGCCCCGGATCTGATCCCGATTTTGCTGTATCTGCGAGAGGTGCGGGAGCAACTGATCCTGGATGAGCCCCCCGATCTGATCAGCCTGATCGAACAGCAAGCCCAGCTCGATGACCTTGAGCCGCCGCCCAACTGGTTCGCCGACCAGCTCCGGCGCGGCAAGGCCTTGGTGTTGCTCGATGGCCTAGATGAGGTGGCGGATCTGCGCCACCGCAAAAAGGTCAGCCGCTGGGTGGAGCAGCAAATGCGCCGCTATCCCGCTTCACCGTTCATTCTCACCAGCCGTCCCTCGGGCTATCGCGATGTCGCCCTAGAGGGCATCACCACCCTGGAGGTGCGGCCCTTTGACCTGGAGCAGATGAAACGTTTTATCCACAACTGGTATCTGGAGAACGAAATCGTTCGCCACCTGGGCAGCAGCGATCGCGGCGTTCGCCAGCGCGCCCAAACCCAGGCCGATGACCTGATGGGCCGCATCCGCAAGACCCCGGCCCTTGCAGCCATGGCCCTCAATCCGCTGCTGCTGAGCATGATTGCCACGGTCCACTGCTTTCGGGGGGCGTTGCCGGGGCGGCGGGTGGAGCTGTATGGCGAGATCTGTGATGTGCTGCTGGGCCGTCGCCAGGATGTTAAGGGCATTCCAGATGTGCTGACAACTAAGCAGAAAAAACGCATCCTGCAAACCCTGGCCCTCAAGCTGATGACGCGGCGCAGTCGCACCTTCAAGACCTTCGCAGGCAAGATCTTGATTCAAAAGGAGCTGGATGCCATGGCTGGGGGGGGTGATCCCATCCCCGCCGAGGTGTTTCTGCGCCAGATAGAGGAAAACAGCGGCCTGCTGGTCGAGCGCCACCCCGGTCTCTATGAATTTGCCCACAAGAGCCTGCAGGAATATTTGGCGGCCCGGCAGATCAAAACGCTCCAGCGGGAATATTTGCTGACTCGGGCGATTGAAGACCCCTGGTGGGAGGAAACCATTCGCCTCTACGCCGCCCAAAACGATGCCAGCGCCTTGGTTTGGCACGCCCTGCAAAAGAACAGCGTCCATTCCCTCTCCCTGGCCTATGATTGCCTCGAAGAGGGCTTGAGTTTGGCCCCGGATGTGCGCCAGGAGCTGGGCGATCGCCTCGATGCCGGTCTCGAAGCCAAGGATGTCGCCATTTTCGAGCTGGCGGCGGAGGTGAAACTGGCCCGCCGCCTCAAGCGCCTGCTGCGGCTGAATGAAACCACCGACCTGGACCTGACCTACATCTCCTGTGCCGAATATCAACTGTTCTTGAATGAGCAGCGGCGCGATCGCGATGCCTGCCCACCGGACCACTGGCCCCGGCCCCGCTTCCCGGCGGGCGATGCCCAGGAACCCATCGTCGGCCTGCGGGCCAGCGATGCCCTGGCCTTTTGCGATTGGCTCACCCAGCGCCTCAATCAACTGGGCTCGGTCTACCTCGAAGCGGGGGTGACGGTTTTCTCTGGCCCTGTGCGCATCCGCTTACCCCGCCAGGATGAAATCGATCACTATCCCCAGCTCTCGGCCTCCGGACCCAAGCTGGGCCGCCGCTTTGAGGTCTCTCTGGGGGATGATGGCCCGCGCCTGGGTGATTCCTTGCAGCGCCTGTCGGCCAAGGAAGAGGACAGCCAGGGCGACGGGGACAGTGGCCATAGCCCTGGCGACCAGGGCAGGTGCAATGATTCTGGTTATGGTGCTGGTGATGGCCCTGGTAACGCTGAGGTCGATGGCGATGGCGATGCTGAGGTCGATGGCGATCGCAGCTTGATCCGCTGTTGGTATCGCACAGCGGGCGATCGCCTGCTGATTGCCCCCCCAGCGGCGGGCAGCCCCCTTGCCCAGGCCCAGGGTGACCTGGCCGCCCGCATCATCGACTTGATCCTGCGGGACAATGGCTTCGTCTTTGACCCCATCCTCAAACATGCCCTGCGCTTCAGCCAGGTGTTGCTGTTCCCCCAGGTCAATAGCCTGCTCAACCAAGCCTTGAATTTGAGCGAGGATCCCCTGCACTGGGGCGATCGCCAGCAGGCCCTACAAAACGTCATCGGCCTCGACCTGGACAATGGCCGCAGTGCTGGCGGCGGTTCTGGTGGCGGTTCTGGCGGCGGTTCTGGTTTTTGGCAGCGACTACAGCAGCCCGCGCCCCAGCTTCCGCACCCTCCAAAGCAACCGCGACCTCCTGCTCCACATTGCCCAGGAATGGAGCGACGACACCCAGACCAAGGTCCAGCGCGCCCTGGATCGCCAGGGCCGTCAGCAGCCCAAGGCCTCCCAGATCCCCCTCCTGCCTGCCCCCGAAGTCCTGCTGGTCAGCGCCTTCTGGCAGGTGCTCTCCGGGCTCTATGAAACCCTCGCCAAAAACCGCCGCACCCTCAAACGCAACGCCATTATCCGCCAGGACTGCGAATTTCTCAGCAACCAATATCGCAACTACAGCGAAGATTCCCTGCGCTTCTACCTCTTCCTCGCCCTCAAGGATGAGCGCCGCCGCGCCGCCCGCGACAACAATCTCTCCCCATCCCCCGCCCTGATTTGGGAAGGCCTCCGCATTATCCGGACAACCCGCACCTAGGGCGTAGTAATGACCTAGAGCACTCCCAAATCAATGCTGCTACAAGATTAATATCGCTACAAAAACAAGGCGGGGGCAGGGCCATTGCCTTACCCTCGCCCCTCGCCGGGTCACATATTCAGCCTAGGAATATCTAGCCTAGTAGGAATATCCAGTCCATGGAAAAGCAACCCTAAAGGGCACTCAGCCATTCCTTCAGCTTCTGACCCGCCACTTCGCGGCCACCCAGACCGAAGGCCAGGGCGATCGCCACGGCAATCCCACCCATGGTCAGGCCAAAGGCCAGATTGATGATGTCCGGAGCAATGCCAATCAACTGGAGCGCCATCGCGCCCACCAAGACCAGAATCGCAATGCGAGCCGCCTGGGCCAAGGTCTTGGCAGAAGCCATGCCGGTGGAGCTGACCAACCGGAACACCAGGTTGGCAATGTAGAGGCCGATCGCCATGACAATGCCGCCGGTCAAGACGCGGGCCGAGATTTCCACCACGCCCGTCATCAGGTTGGTCAAGGCATCAAAGCCCAGGGCATTGACCGCTTCCATGGCTGCCACCAGCATGATGCCGACAAACACCACTGTGCCTGCGATCGCCGAAGGGGTTTGAGCCTTGCTCTCCACCGCCGGGGTTGTGCCCAGGTCCGCCGGAGCCGCCGCCGGAGCCGCTGCACCACCCACTTCCGGGAAGCCCAGCATCGAAACAATGTTGTCAAAACCCATGCTGCTCAGCAGCTGAGTGACCAGATTGGATAGAAAACGACCGATGAAGAAGGCCAGCGTCAAAATGATGCCAGCGGTCAACACCAGGGGAATCGAAGTTGTAATCTGGTTCAGCATCGGCATCACCGAAGCCGAAACTGCTTCAATTTGCAGCGTATCCAACACCGTCGTCAAACCGAATAGCAGAATGAAAGCCGAAACCACCGTGCCAGCAATCTTGGACAGGGACTGTCCGCCGGAGGTGAGGCCCATTTGAGCGCCCAGGCGATCGGCCCCGGCCGCTGCGGCAAAGTTGCTGACAATGGCGCTGACAATCTTGGCGACAATGTAGAACACAAAGCCATAGGCCGCCGCCTGCACCAAGCGAGGAATGGCCGCCAGGAAGCTATCCACCAAGCCCTGAATGGGACCGAGGATGCCGCTCAGGCCCAGCACGCCCAAAATCGCAGGCAGGAACAGCAGCCACACCAGCCAGTACATCAGATTGGCCAGGGTGTCGTTCAGGCCTTCGGTCTCCGCTGCGGTGTTGGCATCGCCGCTGATGGCCGAGAGGCGATCGCCCAGGCCAAAGCTCTCCATGCCCTTGCCGAATATGGACTTAACCACCGTCGCCAGTAGCCAAGCCACCCCAGCTAAGACCGCTGCCGACAGCAGGCGCGGTGCGAACAGGGTGATTTGCCTCAGGAAATCGCGCAGCGGTTCGGAGACCTGATCGAGGCCAAACGCTTCTAGGGCCGCGATCACTGCAAACAGCATGATCCCCCAGAACACGGCGGTGGCCACGCCGGACTCCACCGAGAACGCCTGATTGCCCCGACCGCCGCCCACCATCTTGGCGACGCGATTATCGAGGCTGGTTTTTTCAACAGGCCTTTGATCACTGACTTAGCCACCAGGGCAATCAAATAGCCAATGACTAAAGTTGCCAGTGCGCCAAGGAGCTTGGTCACAATGGGAACGAAACTATTGATGTCTAGACCGCCCAGACCCGCTGCCCCGTTGACCACTGCCAGATCCTTGGCAAGTAGCAACGAATTAGCAGCGGGAATTAGTGCACTAGACCCAAGCAAAACATCATGCATAACAGTCATCACCGGGCTTGGAGGACTACAAAATGAAAACTGGACGCATCGCCCACGGCTTAACCTTTTTCAAGCCTCAAGTAAAGCGCTGATTCCAAAGCAGGAAACCCAGATCTCAATCCAGACGGTGCCTGCAATCATCCCGCTTCTGGGGGAGCGACTTCATTGAGCACAACTCGGAAAGCGCTGTTAACGCAGCCTTTAGCGAGCTGTAGATGTAGCCATTTCTGAGTTCAGGAATAGCGAAATCTACAGAATAAAGACCCCAAGTTGCTTAGCTGCCATGGTCAAGAACGCTCGCTTTAAATGGCTTTGAACGAAATGGTGAGCGCTTACGCCAGTTTGTTCCTGGTCATGATATCGAAGTTTTCGCCTGACAAAAGATAACAGGCACAACAATTTAACCATGAGTGCCCAGAAATGGTGGTTCTTCGTTAATTACCCTTGCTTTTTACGTGCGTAATTTATTTTAAAAGTAGTATTTTTTACAGTCTCGGCTTGATTGAGCCTTTTTTGTGACAGAGCTGTAATCTCTAACTCGATCTCTGCTGTGCTCCAATTTAGCCCCCCTCGACAATCCTGGCTGCAAACAAAATAGACTGAAGGTTAAACAGCCATTAACGATGTGATTTGAGGCATGATTGACGCCAGGCCTGGCCCTAATGACAGGCCTGGCGTGCTCGGAACAAGGTAGATCTACAGCCCTATCATTTCTCTCCAGGCCTGTGCGAAATGCAAACTATGTCCGAAAGCATTGAAAACCAGATCTGGATTGGGGCAACGGCCAGTCAGGTTGAGCGTTGCTTTACTGAGCAGGGGCTGATGCACCAGTGGCTCAACCCAATGCTGTGCTGTGAGCCAGTGGGCGATTGGCGGGTGACCGAAGGTAGCCAAATGCGGTTTGTCATCCAGCTGCCCTTGGTGGTGCCAGCCCTGATGCCGACGTTGCTCAGTACTGTGGTGGTGCGATCGCCGGGTCTCGTGGTTTGGGAATTTGAAGGCTTTTTTCGGGGGCGCGATCGCTGGGAATGTATCCCTGAAGATCTCAATGGAAAACCCGGCACCCGGCTGTTGAACCGCTTTGAATTCTCCATTCCCAATCCGGTGGTGGGCTGGGGGTTCAAGACCTTTGCCGCTGCCTGGACCCAGCAGGATATGGCGGCCCAACTGCGGCGGCTGAAGCAAGTTGCGGAGCGTTTATAACTGAGAGACTTGTATCAGGCTTGACAATAAAAAATCTAAAAATCTGCACTAAAACCTGGGCTAAAAAACAGATTGCTGGGGCAAATCTCCTACTCTCAAAACCATAAGCTGCCCAGCATTTTTCAGCTCATATCCTGCAAGAGTTGCTCGATTACGGAGCGATCCTCGGCCTGGGGGAGGCTGTGCAGATATTGCTCCAGGCTGGCCTGGGCTTCGGGCCAGCGCTCCAGTTCGTAGAGGACGAGGCCGCGATCGCGCCTTTCCTGGGGAGCATCGGGGCGCAGCACCAGCAATCCATCAATCGTCCAGAGCGCCTGGGCCAGTTGGGAATTTTTTAGATAGATCACCTTGAGGTTGCTCAACATCCGCACCAGGCACTGGCGAGCCGTCACCTCCGGCAAAACCTGGGGCAGCATCTCCGGCTGGAGCTGGATCGGACGTCGGTAGACCTCACTCAGGCGCTGCTCACAGTCTGGGGCGAACAGCAGCTCGCCGCCGTGGAAGGGATCGACATAGACTTCCATCTCCGCCACGCGGGGGCGAATGATGAAATGGCCCGGCATACCGATGCCCACCATGGGAAAGTCGATGCGCTTCGCCAGGGCCAAATAGACCAGGGAGAGACTGAGGGGAATGCCGGTGCGCCGCTCCAGCACGGCATTGAGGAAGCTGTTGCGGGGGTCGTAGTACGCCTCCTGGTTGCCATAAAAGCCCAGCTCTTCAAATAAGTATTGGTTGATGGTTTGGATCACCTTGAGGGGGTAGCGCTGGGCGGGGAGGCGATCGCCCAGGACATCTGCCATGGCATCGAGCTGGGCCAGGGGAGCGGCTGGATCCAGCTCAGGATATTCCACCTGGGCGATGTAGAGCGCGGCCTTGGCCAGGTCGATCTGGGCCTCCGGTTGCTCGACTTCCCGCTGTAATGCCTGCCAGATGTTTGCTGTGCGATCGCCCATGCTGCCCATCATTCCCCTTTGCCTACCGCTCCCGTAACCCCATTATCCCTTGCCTGGGCCGTCATTCCCTGGGCTGTTTTCGCCTGGATCGGTCTTTCCTGGGCCATCCCCACCGGCAACAGCCGCGCCGTCATAATCCAAACCCGCCCCATATTCCATCAGCTCCAGCCAGCGGTGGCCATAGAAGCGAGCCAGGGGCGGCAGGTTTTCGATGCCAGGCCGCAGTCCCTGGCCCACCCAGTTTAAGAGGCTGTAGGCCCCCAGGGCAGCGTAGTGGCCCGTCCAGCCCAGCAGCGTCGGCAGGCCCACCTGGGGCAAGACCTTGGCCACGGTCAGGGGAGCCGCGAGGCCGGTTTTGAGCATCGTGGCCGCCAGGGCTGGAAACTGCACCACATCCTGCAGGAACGGTTTGAGCGTCCCCGGCCCCGCTGCCAGCATCACCCGAAACACCGCCGAGAGCATTTCATTCACCTGGTTGGGGGCAAGGCGCTGCTGGGGGCCGACCCGCATGGCCTGCTGAAATAGCCAAGTGACGGCGATGGTGGGCTGGTAGCCATTGATCCAGCCCAGGGCTTGGCGATCGAGGCAATCCAGGGCCAGGGCTTCATCGAGGCCGTTCACCAGTCGCTCCAGGTGGCGCAGCAATGCGCCAAAGCCGCCGAAGCTGAGGGGAGACTGGGTGCCGCTGCTGTCGCCCACCTGGAGGATGCGGTCCCAGCCCGGCTGGAGGGGGCTGTTGCGATAGCAGGGCAGGCAGCCAAACAGCGCCCGTTTGAACTGGAGCTGCTCCAGGTCAATGGCTTGGTAGTCCGGCAGCAGGGTGAAATAGTCGTCGAATAGCTGGGTGAGGCTGGGGCGTTCCGCCGCTGCATCCAGGTAGGTGAACAGGTAGGTCGTGCGGCCATCTTTGGCGGGAAAGGCCTCCCAGAAATATTGGCATTGGTTGCGAATCGGCGTGAACGAAGCCATCAGATCGCCGGAGCTGTTCTGGTCAAAGCCAGCGGCACAGGTGCCCACCACCAAGCAGATGCCATCGGGCTGGGCACCCTGGCGGGCCTGGGCCGCGATGGGGGAAAAGTGGCCCATCATGTCCAACAGTAGGCGACTGGTCAGCCGCTGGCCCCCGGCCTGGATTGCCAGGCCATCGGGATGGACCGTGGCCCCCTCAAAGGGCGTGTTTTCCAGCAGCTTGCCCCCAGCCGCCAGAAACTTCTGCTTGAGCTGTTCTAGCAGGGTGACGGGGTCCACGCCCAGGTTGAGCACATCTTCGATCCAGAGTTCGATGCCCTGGTGGAAGGCGACGCGGCCTGGGTTGTATTGGCTGGCGATCGCCCCCTCCAGTTCCGCTTCTGTCAGCAGCCCCAGCCGCACCAACACCTGCAATTCCTGGCGAGAAATATTCCACTCCTGCTCCCGCCCCCGCAGCTCGCCCCGCTCCAGCAAAACCACACGCCAGCCCCGCTGGGCCAGGGCTGTGCCGATGACCACGCCCAGGGTCGCCCCGGCGATCGCCACATCCCACTCAACCGGCTCCGTCTGGCCCAGCTCCAGCTCGCTGGCGGACACCAGCTCCAGCAGCGATCGCTGCCCTTGGCGAATTGATGCCCACAGCCCATCGGCCCGCTGCAACCCCTGCCAAGGATTGCCCGGCATCCGAGACAAAATCCGCTCTGTTACCCCTGTCCCTTGCCGGTCAACGCCCAATCCATTACCTCATAAATCACTACAGATTATTGGCGATCGCCCCCAAACCCCAACAAACCCTTACTCATGGGATAGTAGGTCGCCCAACGCTTCGGATTGGGCTCGCCGCGCCACTGGCTGCGGCTCACATTCAGCGACAGCACCGGGGTTTCCAAGCCCCCCGCATTGGCCGTCACCGTCACCGCCACCTCACTGACCAAAATGTCATTGTCGAAGCTGCGTTGGGCAGCGGCGCGGGCGATCTGCTCGGCGCGGCGCACCAGGGTTTCATAGGTGCTGCTGCCACCATTGTCGATGGAAACGGCCATCTGGGCCACATAGGCCTGGGCCGGAGCCGGTTGCAGCAGCGTTGGCAGGGCGGCTCCCCCGAGGCCCAGGACCAGACTGAAGGCCAGCCTGGGGATCAGGGCGCTAGCAGCTTGGCGGGGCCGATTAGCCTTGGGGGATGGGTGGGGGAGGCGGCGATCGCGAAGGAGGGCCATGGGGGTTGGGGGTG
>JAAUQQ010000153.1 GCA_012032745.1 Synechococcales cyanobacterium RM1_1_8 | reverse complement strand
GAGCCAGGCCGGTTAGCAGCCAGCCGGTTAGCAGCCAGCCCGTTGGGAGCCGGGGGGGCATGGACCCAGGCTAGGGGGCTAGGTTATCCGGGGGCGATCGCCCCCCTCCCCCGCCCGCTCCCCCATGGAGAGCAGCCCCCTCGATTGGTCGCCAGCCCTCGCAGCCTCCCAGGCAGAAGCCGCAACGGCAACACGGGAGCCAGCCGCCCCAATGCTACTGCTGGCCCAGACGACCATCCCAGATCTGCCCAGCGATCGCCCCAACTTCCCAGGACTCCCGCTGCCCACGCCAGAGCAAAATCTCAAGCCACTGGAGCCCCTGCCAGATGAGCCCCTGCCGGAACTACCCCCCGCTGACGAAATTCTGCCGCTGCCCTCTCCCAGCCTGCCCGGCGAACAAACTGGCGAAGGCCCCGCCACCGTCACCGTGACGGGATACAAAGTCGAGGGCAGCACGGTGTTTGATGCCCAGGAGCTGGCCAAGATCACTGCGCCGTTCCTGGGTGAGGTGACCTTCAGCGATCTGCTCCAGGCCCGCTCCGCCGTGACCAAGCTCTATGTGGACCGGGGCTATGTCACCTCCGGGGCATTTATTCCGCCCCAAACCTTGGATAGCGGCATCGTCACGATTCAGGTGCTGGAAGGCAAGCTGGAGGATGTGCGCATCAACGGCAGCCAGCGCCTGCATCCCCACTATGTGCGGACGCGCCTGGCGCGGGCCGGGGCCGAGCCCCTCAATGTCCAAGTCCTGCTGGAGGGGCTAAAACTGCTCCAGCTTGATCCGCTGTTGAGCAGCATCTCAGCGGATTTGCAGGCGGGCATTGAGCCGGGCACCAGCCTGCTGGATGTGACGGTGACCGAGGCGGATCCCTTTCGGGCGACGTTGGCGATCGACAATGGGCGATCGCCCAGCGTCGGCAGCATCCGCCGCAAGGTCTCCTTCAGCCATGCCAACGTCCTGGGCATCGGCGATGGTTTCGACCTCTCCTACAGCAACACCGAAGGCAGCAATGCCCTCGACCTCAGCTACAGCGTCCCCCTCAATGCCCGCAACGGTAGCCTGCGTTTTGCCTATGGCCGCACCCGCAGCAGAGTGCTAGAAGACCCCTTTCAGCCCCTGGATATTCAAGCCAAATCGATCTACTACGAAGGTACCTACCGCCAGCCCCTCTACCAAACCGCCAGCGAAGAATTTGCCCTGGGCTTGACCTTCTCCCGCCAAGAAAGCAGCACGAAGCTGGGTTTCTCAGACATTGGCGGCTTTCCGCTCTCGCCCGGTGCCAACGAAAATGGCGAGACAAAGATTTCGGCCCTGCGGTTTTTCCAGGAGTGGAACAAGCGCAGCAGCCAGCAGGTGTTGGCGGCCCGCTCCCAGCTCAGCCTGGGGACCAATTGGTTTGAATCGAACCAGAGCAGCGATGGCGGGCCAGATAGTAATTTTCTGACCTGGCGGGGCCAGGGCCAGTGGGTGCGCCTGCTGGCTCCCGAAACCCTGATGCTGGTGCGGGGCGATCTCCAGTTTGCCGATCGCGATCTCGTTCCCCTGGAACAGTTCGGCATCGGTGGCCAAAGCAGCGTTCGCGGCTACCGCCAGGATTCCCTGCTGACGGACAACGGCCTGCTGCTCTCGGCGGAGGTGCGCCTGCCCATTGCCCGAATTCCGAGCTGGGATGCCGTTTTGCAGGTTGCGCCGTTTTTCGACCTGGGTCACGGCTGGAATAAGGATGGCAATAATCAGCCTGACAAAAAGACCCTGACGGGCACGGGGCTGGGGTTGATTTGGCGGCAGGGCAATAACTTTTCGGCTCGCCTGGACTGGGGCATTCCGCTGGTGGATGTGGGCAATGAGAATGATACGTTGCAGGAGAAGGGGATTTATTTCTCGGTGAATTACAATCCGTTTTAGGCGGTTTTAGGCGGTTTTAAGCCGTGAAAACTATTAACTAACTAGAAGCGCTGGTGTAGAAGCGCAGGGCAAAGCGCCAGAACTGATTGGCGGCCACCATCAAGATTGCAGCCAGGAGCGCCGCTGCCCAGAGCCAGGGCAGCTCGATTTCGCCGCGCAGGGTTTGGGCGGGGACGGTGGTGAGGAAGGCCACGGGCACAATGAAGGTGAAGAAAAACCGATAGGCGGCGGGGTAGGCGGCCATGGGAAATCGGCCCGCTGCTACCAGGCCCCGCAGCACTTCCGTGACGTTGTAGACCTTGACGAACCAGATGCTGGTGGCTCCCAGGGCAAACCAGAGGCTGTAGAGAATCAGGAAGCTGCACAGCAGGATCGGCAGGGTCAGCAGGTAGCCCTGGAGGGGCAGCTCCAGTCGCTGGCCCGCGTAGGCAACCAGCCCCAGCCCCAGCAGAAAATCGGGCAGGCCCCAGAGGGAAAAGCTGCGGGTGGAGAGCCAAAACTGGGAGCTAATCGGCTTGAGCAGCACAAAATCTAGGGTGCCCGTCTGCACATGGGTGACGATGCGGTTGAGGTTCGGCGATAGCAGCGTGGCGGAGAAGCCTTCCAGCAGCGTGAAGATGCCCACGACGAGCAAAGCTGCTTCCCAGGGCCAGCCCTCGAAGCTGTAGCCGGTGCGGTAGAACAAAAACAGGCTGAAGAGGCTGCCGCTGAAGTTGCCGAGGCTGCTGATGGCGGCGAGGAAAAAGTTGAGGCGGTATTCGAGTTCGGCGCGATCGCCGCTCCCCAAAATCGCCCTAACACTCGGAAATAGCGCAAAATCATAACATTCCCCCTCCACTGCATCGCCCATCGTTGCCTTTTGTCCATGGTATCAACGGCTCCGGTATCAACGGCCCCCGCGCCTTCAACTTCTGTCGCACCTTCTGCCCGCCTGCCGCGCCTGGCCATTTCCATGGGAGATCCAGCGGGCATCGGCCCCGAAGTGATTCTCAAGGCCCTGGCCAAGGCCGAGCTGCGCCAGGCCTGCGAGCTGACACTGGTGGGCTGCGATCGCCTCCTGCGGGCCACCTACCAGCGGCTGCGCAGCCAGGGCCAAGCCGCTGTCGATCCCGCCCAGCTCCCAGTGCTGGATGTGCCCGTCAAACATGCCATCACCCTGGGCGAACCCAGCCTGGGCAGCGGAGCCGCCAGCTTTGATGCCCTCAATGCCGCCATTGAGCTGATCCTGGGGGGCGAGGCCGATGGCGTGGTCACCGGGCCGATTGCCAAGTCTGCCTGGAAAGCCGCAGGCCACCATTACCCCGGTCAGACTGAGCTGCTGGCCTGCCGCACCGACTGCAAAGACTATGCCATGGCCTTTGTCGGCAGCTCTCCCCATACGGGCTGGGTGCTGCGGACGCTGCTGGCCACCACCCACATTCCCCTAAGCCAAGTCCCCAAAATCCTGACGCCCCAGCTTATGACCCGCAAGCTGGGGCTTTTGCTCAATTTTTTAGAAACCCGCTGCGACCTCGCCCAGCCGCGCATTGGCATTGCCGGTCTCAATCCCCACAGCGGCGAGCTGGGCCAACTGGGTCAGGAAGAACAGGACTGGCTGATTCCCTGGCTCGAAGCCATGGGCCAGCGCTTTCCCCAGGCGGAGCTGGTGGGGCCGGTGCCGCCCGACACGCTTTGGGTCAGCTCTGGCCCGGCCTGGTATGGCTTGGGCAGCGGTGGACCTGGCGAAGCTCACGGGCAAACGGTCGCCGCTCCAGCCTACGATGCCTACCTGGCGCTCTATCACGACCAGGGGCTGATTCCCGTGAAACTGCTGGCCTTTGACCGGGCTGTGAATACGACGATTGGCCTGCCCTTTGTGCGCACTTCCCCGGACCATGGCACTGCTTTTGATATCGCGGGTCAGGGGATTGCTCGCTCTGAAAGTATGGAAGCGGCGATCGCCTGGGCCATGCAGCTTATTCGTTAGAAAGCTTATATTCACCCTATCCTCGTGCTTTGGCCGTTTTCGCTGCATCTGCTTAAAGACTATGCGAATCTTTGGCAAACCTGCCTGGAGTTATAGCCTTGCCCGAGAAACCTATCCCTATAATTAGGAGCAGACGTTGAGGGCGCACCGTCGCAACCCATCCGTGCAATCTCGGACTTCATCCACGACAACTCTTGAAACCGATTCCCTGGCGGACAGCCTGGGATTTTCGGAGACCTTCCATCGCCAGGGCCGTGCCCTGAGCGAACTTGGTCTATATGAGCGGGCCCTGACGCGCTATGACAAGGTGCTGGGCCAGGATCCAGACAACTCTGCGGCTTGGTGCGATCGCGGCTACACCCTCGAAAAGCTGGGTCGCTATGCTGAGGCTGCCTTTAGCTTTGGGGAGGCGATCGCCCGGCATCCCCGCTATGCCAATGCCTGGCTGGGTCGCGGCATTGTCTATGGCCAGCTCGGGGAAGTGGAGCAAGCCCTAGACTGTTTCAAGCAGACCCTGCGCCTCGCGCCCAAGGACTACCGCGCTTGGTACAACCAGGGCCGGATCTTCCAGACCCTGCGTCGCTACAGCGAGGCGATTGAATCCTTTGACCAGGCCCTGGACCACAAGCCCCAGAAGCACCAAGCCTGGTATCACCGCGCGGCTTGCTTCATGGCCCAGAATAGGTGGATTGAAGCCCTGAACAGCATTGATGTGGCCCTGACGGTCAAGCCCACCTGCCACTATGCCTGGAACTACCGGGGGGGATTGCTCCAGCATCTGGGGCGTTTGGATGAGGCGATCGCCTGTTTCGAGCAATCCCTCGGCTGCCGCCACGAAAACTTGGATGCCCACTGGGGCCTGGCCCGTTGCTACCAATACCAGGGCGATCGGGAGCGGAGTCTGGTGGCGCTGATGGCAGCCTTTGAAACCAATCCGGCTCGCTGCTTGGAGCGCTGGTCCCTCGATTCCGTCTTGCAACCCCTCGCCAGTGAGCCTCGCCTTCAGGTACTGCTGAGCCAGGCCAACGCCCTATCCTGCCCCGATTAGGGGCACTGAATCCGGATCACGCTTCGATCCGGCAGTAAAGTCTTTTACGTTCTCCCTGGGTTCGATCTGGGTTGGGTCTGTCGCTCACCCGATCGCTGATCTGCACCACCTGACTGGGCACGATTGTGCTACTCTCGGGCTGTTTTCTGGCTGGCGATCGCCCATCGTTCGCGGGTCTAGGGTTTGCCCTTGCCGAATCTTGATCCTGGAGTCTATATTTTGGGGGCCCTAAACGTGGGGGCCTGCCCGTATGCTCCCAAACATGGGCTCCCAAACATGGGCTCCCAAACATGGGCTCCTAAACATGGGCTCCTAAAGATTGGGGCCTGAGTGCTCAAACCTGAGTTTTGAGGCTATGGTCTTCACCAGGTGCGCAGCGGGCGATCGCTACTACCGCAATTTCAGGGCGGCCAGGAAGCATTTTCCCTGAGCCGACGAAGCTATTCTCGATGAGACGATATAAGGCGTGAGACGATCTGTGCCCGTAACTCCTCGCAAGCGCAATGCCCCGATGCGCCCCAGACCCCAAGGAAACTCCCAGGGCTCTTCGCCTCAGGACGCTTGGTCTCGGGGCGCATCGCCTTGGGGACAGCGCAGCGCTGCGTCTCCCCCCTTGCCCATCGGCGGCAAGCCCAAGAAGTCTTCCCAAACCGGTCGCCGCACGGCTGCTAAGCCCGCCCAGGGCTACCGCGTACCCTGGGTAGGCATCGCGCTGGTCTTGACGGTGGCTTCCCTGCTCTCGGCGACGGCGGGGGCGCTGCTGGCGGTGTCCCTGTCCAGCACGCCGCTGCTCCAGCACCAGCTCAGCTCCGAGGATGCGGCGGTGTTTGACCAGAATGGCGAGGCGATCGCCTCCGGCAACCTCAACCTGCCCGCCCTCAACCGCCCCGTTAACATCCTCTTGCTGGGCACCAAAGTCCTCACCTCCGACATCCCCGACCTCGCCAATAAGTCCGAGGAGCTGGGCTACCACGCCCTCGTCAATACCTTCGATGGCCTCAGCGACACGATGCTGCTGCTGCGCTTCGACCCCCGCGACAACAAGCTGACCCTGCTGTCGATTCCCCGCGACACCCGTGCCAATGTGCCGGGGCTGGGGTTGGTCAAAATGAACGAAGCCAACCTAGAAGGCGGTCCGGCCCTGGCAGCCCAGACCACCAGCGATCTGCTCAATGGTGTGGGCATCGATCGCTATGTGCGGGTCAACATCCAGGCGATCGAAAAGCTGATCGATGCCCTGGGCGGCGTAGAAGTCTACGTGCCCCAGGACATGAAATACCAAGATGACAGCCAACACCTCTACATCAACCTCAAACAGGGACAGCAGCGGCTCAACGGCGACCAAGCGCTCCAGTTCCTGCGCTTCCGCTATGACAGCAAGGGAGACATTGGCCGCGTCCAGCGCCAGCAGGTGTTGATGCGAGCCTTCATTGAACAGGCGCTGACCCCCCGCACCCTGGCCCGCCTGCCGAAAGTGCTCTCCATCGTGCGCTCCCACCTGGACACCAACCTCTCCGTGGAAGAGCTGTTCGCCCTGGTGAACTTTGCCAGCCGGACCCAGCGCAGCGATGTACAGATGGTGATGTTGCCGGGGCAATTCAGCAGCCCCGATGACTATGACGCGAGCTATTGGCTGCCCCACCAGGATGAGATTGATCGGATTGCAAAAAATTATTTTGAGGTCAGTCCTCCGCCAGGCGTGCCCCAGGGGCTAGAGGACTACTACGCTGACATCATGGACGATGCTGACCGGGGCGATCGCCCCGGCCCAGGGGATGATGCCCTACGTCCGGGACGGCAGACCCGCCAGGGGCGCTGGGATTTGGCCGCGACGACCTCTGAGGGAGATTTATCGGAAGAATGGGGCCAAGGGGATAGCCTCCGGGAAACCAGTGCTCCGCCCCTGCGAATTTCTATTCAGGACAGCACCGGAGACCCGGCTGCCGTGGATCGAGCCCTCAGCCAGCTCTCGGAAGGCGGCTATGGCAACCTGCTGGTGCAGTCAGACTGGCCCGAACCCCTAGAAAAAACGCGCATCATTGCCCAGAAAGGGGATGTGCAAGGGGCAAAGGCGGTGCAGCAAGCCCTGGGGTTGGGAGAAGTTCAGGTGGACAGCATTGGCGATATCGATTCAGATGTCACCATTCTCGTGGGCAAAGACTGGCTCCAGCGGATCAACCGCCGCTCAGCTTGGCGGGATACCCCAGGGCTGTGAGTTTGAGCAGCAGCTTTTCTCGGTGATCGCCTTGGATTTCAAGGCGGTCTTCCTGGGCTGAGCCGCCGGTTCCGCAGAAGGCTTTGAGTTCTTTGAGCAGGGTTTTGAGGGTTTCTGGACGCTGCTCGAAGGGGCCAATCAGGGTGACGGTTTTGCCGCCTCTGCCCTTGCGGGAGGTCTGGATGCGTAGGTCATGTTCGGCGGGCGTTTTCTCGGGCTGGGGTCGCTCTAGGGCAGCATCGTTGCCAAATTCGCGGTAGACGGTGCGGTCGCCCCGCGAGCTTCCGAAGGAATCGCCCCCCTTAGCCTTCGATTTCTTGCCCATTTTGATTGATGCCTTGGCTCCGGGTCTGTGCGCTGGCTGCTTGCAGCATGGCTAGATTCAGCATATCGAAACAAAGCGGGCCGATGCAACTGCACTGGCCCGCTCTGGAGTTGGCGAATTAAATCCCTAGGCGTCGGATTTCCCTAGAGCTTAAATTCCCCTAGGCGTCGGATTCAATGTAGAGAAAGAACAGGCCCATGGAGGTGAAAGCCGCGATCGCAGACAGAGGCACAAAAATGCTAGGCAACATTGAAGACATAGTTTCTTAAAACCTTCAGTACAACAAACGGAAGCGTTGACGGATTCGCTCAGCTTACCCGCAGCTTATACCTGAAGTCTACTGGTAAGGTTTCGATGCCAAGCCCCGGATCAAGATTCTTAACAAAAGAAATCTTAATAATCAAACCTTTCGGCAATCTGTTTCAACTACGCTACAGCTTAGGATTTCTTCATTTCACAAGAGGTCGTTTTACATGACTCAAGACATGGTGACCCATGCCGGTGATCCCTTTGTGGGCAACCTGGCGACACCTTTAAATTCGTCTGGTTTTTCCACCGCCTTTATTCGCAACCTGCCTGCCTACCGCCAGGGCCTGTCCCCCAACCGCCGGGGCTTGGAAGTCGGCATGGCCCATGGCTACTTCCTCTACGGCCCCCTGGCCCTGCTCGGTCCCCTGCGCCACTCCGATGTGGCGGCCACCGCTGGCATCATTGGCACGGTGAGCCTGGTGATGCTTTTGACCATCGCCCTGTCCCTCTATGGGGCCGTGACCGATGCGAAGCCCAGCGCCACCGTGACGACGCCCGCGCCGCCGGATTTGGATCGCGATGGCTGGAGCGAGTTTGCAGGGGGCTTCTTCATGGGCGGCTGCGGCGGCGCTGCTTTTGCCTACTTCCTCTGCCAGACGCCCCACTTGGATCTATTGCAAAATCTCGCCAGCGGTGTCTGGTCCTCCTAGGGGGCAGACGTTGAGTTAGGCCTGATCTCCCCTCCAGCAGCTCGCCTGGCAAGATTGCCCCGCCACTCGTTCAGTTGGTAGATCGAGCGATCGCTCATTCAATAACATTGCCCCCAGCCTGGTATTTTCAGGGTTGGGGGCTTTTGCGGTTTGGAGCGGCAGATTGATGGGTGTTTTGACGGGTCTGCCGATTGCCGTCGCAGGGGAATTGGGAGGATGCATAGGCATTTGGAAAGTTTTGTGGTTATATGTAGCCGAGAAAGTGTTAGCCCAAAAAGCAGATAGCCCGGAAAGCGGTTGAGGGATTGAGGGAAGCTATGGCCATTGTCTTGAGTTTGCTGCTGGGTGCTGCCCTGGGTGCCAGCGCTGTCTATGGATGGTTGAACGATCGCATCGAGTCCTATCGCCTCCGCAATCAAGACTTGCGCAACCAACTAAATGATATGCAGCTCGCCTTTGGCGATCGCCTGCACAAGAACCTCACCCAACAGCGCTTCGACTACGAATCTAAGATCAGCCTACTGGAAGCCCAGCTCTTCCGCGCCAAATTTCGCCGCTCCAGCGTCGCCCAAACCGCCAGCCTGCCGCCAGAAACCAAGGCCAGCTAGCCAGGCTCAGCCCAGCCCCTACTGGTTTCCTACTGGGCATTGCCCTTCAAAAAATCCACCAAACTTTCCAAGAAGGTCGCGCTCAAGTCCTCCGCCTCGGCAGTGGCTGCGGTCTCCCCCGCCACCAAGCTCCGCGCCGCTGCCTCCACCATGGGCACCTCCTCGGCAATGCCGACGAGGATCAAACGGAAGGCAATCCGTCGGATTTCCTCGCGATCCATATGGAGCTGTTCGGCAATGCTGGCCAGGGAAATGGTGCCGCCCGTAAACTCCCAAATCTGCCATTCCAGACGATTGAGACGCAGATGGGGCTTGCCCTCAATGGCGCTCATCAGGGTGGAATTCAATTCCGGTAGCTTCTCCTCCAGGGCCTGCCAGTTCTTCAGCACCCGCAGGCTCCCAGGGTCACCTCCGTCGGCAACATCATGTGGCCGGTCATTTCCGTCATGGGCATGGCGACCTGGCTCTCGAACTCGAACTGTCCCTGGCTACATTCAAACAGGGCGCAGACTTGGCGCATCACCTGGGTGTAGAACACCAGCTTGAGCTGCTGGGGGGTGACCTGGTTGCGAATTTTGAGATAGACGCCGAGGGGCACGACGAGGCCATGGAAAAATTCCTTGACCTGCTCCCCTGGGATTCCCTGGAGCAGCCCTTTGCGGTGCATTAGCCGCAGCAGCCCCGTGCCGTCTGCATAGCTGGAGGCGGAGACAATGCGGCCCCGGCGCAGCCAGAGATAAAAGTTACGGTCTGGCGCGTCTGGGGATTGGGCTGGCGTTTGCAGGATCAGACGCCCGGTTTTATTGCCCTGCTCCAGGAATTGGAAGAGTTCTGGGAGCGAAAATTCTGCGAGCTGTCCAGTAATGGCCATGGCGATGACTTGATTCCAACTGCGTTCCTAGGGGGACGGAAGACGGGGACGGAGCGGCGGAATGGGACTCTGGGGGCTGGGCTGGAGGGAGTCGGCTGATCAGGTGGGCTGATTATGGCCCTCATCATGACCCTGGGTTCACTGTCTTAGAAGCCCATGGCTGTCCTAGAGCCAATGACTGTCCTAGAGCCAATGACTGTCCTAGAGCCAATGACTGTCCTAGAGCCAATTGTTGGGGTGGCACCGTGACTCTCAACACAGAATAGTCGCTGTTCATGGACTCTTTGGCTAAAAGCCCCGTTCCAATGGAGATTGTTTGAATCTCCTGGTGTTTTTAATCATCGAACCGTTTTTAATTGCCTCTGCATTGCTCCAGCGGAATCATCGCAACCCTAGCACCAGAACTCCAACACTAGAACCCCAACACCAGAAACAATAGCAAATTCACTCTCATCGTCGGTAGAGGGGGGGAGAAAGCAATCATTGAGGGGGCTGCTACCTCTGGACTGGCTGCTCGAACCGGCTGGGCTGCTGCTGGAACGGCTGGGTTGCGCCTGCCCTGCGGCCTGGATGGCGCTACACCGCCACGCCCTGCATCAGGTGCTGGACCAGGGCAATGATGGCCTGGGCCACGGAGCCTTTTTCATTGGCATTGACAATGACAATGGGGGGCTGGTGCTGGGAGTCCAGATAGCCCAGGGCTAAGGCTACGTTTTCCGGTGCCCAGGCTCCCTCACAGTCCACATGGGTCATGCCAATGATCATGGGAATGTGGGCGCGCTGGCGCATGAAGCTGAGGATGCGGCGGGCATAGCGGAAATCCTGGGGACGGTGGGCCGCCACCAGGAGAATGTAGGCATGGGCCTTGCGAATCAAAATATCCCACATGAAATCGAAGCGGGACTGGCCAGGGGTGCCGTAGAGGTGCAAGGCCATGTCGCGGGCAAACTGGAGGCGGCCAAAATCGAAGGCAACGGTGGTGGTGCGCTTCATGAGGGCCGTTTCATCGGTGGCGGCGCGATCGGTATCGATGACTTCGATTTCGCTGATGGTGCGGATGAAGGTGGTTTTTCCGGCTCCGACGGTGCCGGTGACTACGAGACGCATGATTTCCATGGCAGGCCCCTTGGGTGTGGTGAAGTGGGTAAGTGGGGGTGTCCAAGGCGGCGCATTGGACACCAGGGGCGGCCCGAGGTATCAATTCGCCAAGCGGGAATCAGGGAGGACCGAGATGCAATGGGTTGAGAGAACGGCCTGAGAGAACGGCCTGAGAGAACGGCCTGAGAGAACGGCCTGAAAGAACGACCTGAGATG
>JAAUQQ010000152.1 GCA_012032745.1 Synechococcales cyanobacterium RM1_1_8 | reverse complement strand
GCGAGGTCAGTGCAGGGCTGCTATGATGTGACCGAATGGTCATGTGACTGAAAGTCACATCAAGAATTGCTCTCGCCCAGGGCATTGACTCTGCCGCAACCTCTGCGCCCAGACTGGACGACAGCCTCAGCTCGCCCAAGTCTAGTCTCAAAGATTTTCGATTTCGCTCAGCCCCCAGTTCTGGTTTGGAACTCAAGCGCTTGGTTTCTCTACGATTCAATCGGTATAACCCGTCGAATGTAGCCGATCAAATCTTTCATCTTGAAAGGCTTTTGGACCCAGCCGTCAGCGAGCTGTTTCAACTCAGCGGCGTCTGAAGGCGATGGCTGGCTCGCGGTAACGATGAAGACTGGGCAACTGTTGCCCTGATATCGCAGCGCCTTCAGCACCGTCCGACCATCTACTCCTGGCAGACCCAGGTCCAACAAAATCAGCCGGTAGTCACTGGCAGCGACTTCTTCTAGGGCAAGGTAGCCATCACCAACAATTTTTGATCGATAACCGGCCTGGCTCAGGCCTTTTTGCACAAAACTTGCAATTCTGGACTCGTCCTCGACAATCAAGATGTCGCACATAGCTCCAGTCTTCGAACCTCAAACAGGGGTAACTTCAATTGAAGGCCCTCAACATAAGTAGTATCTAAATTTACAATGAGAGTTTTCTTAGATTTGGCCTGGGGATAGGGCGATTAAGGCACGAAACGGTAGCCCATGCCGCGCACCGTCTCAATCCGGTTGCTGCCTAGCTTTTTGCGCAGGTAGCCCACATAGACATCGACGACGTTTGAGCCGGGTTCGTAGTCGTAGCCCCAGACTAAATCTAAAAGATGCTGGCGGCTGAGCACCTGCTCGGGGTGGCGCATGAACGTTTCGAGCAGGGTAAATTCGCGAGCGGAGAGGTCAATCGGTTTGCCGCTGACGGAGACGCGTCGGGTGCGCAGGTCGAGGACAATGTCGCCAGCCGTGAGCATCGCAGCTTGGGCATCGCTGGTGCTGGGGCTGGAGCTGGTGCGCAGGCGCGCGCGAATGCGTACCAGCAATTCCTCAAAGCGGAAGGGTTTGGTCAGGTAGTCATCGGCCCCGAGTTCGAAGCCAGCCACCTTGTCGTCGATGCCGCTGCGGGCGGTGAGGATGATCACGGGCGCTTGAAAACCTTGGCCGCGCAGCTCCTGGAGCAGACCGAGCCCCCCTTGGCCTGGCAGCCCCAAGTCGAGCAGCATCAGATCAATGTTGCCATCGAGGGCAATGGCACTGGCCTCCTCACCATTGCTCGCGGGGGTGATGGTAAAGCCACTGGCCCGCAGTCCCTTCGCCAAAAAGTCGGTAATGCGCGATTCATCTTCGACGATGAGAATGTGGGTCATGGGGTCATGGGGGGGGACGGATCAAGAGGCAGCACCAGGGTAAACGTAGAGCCTGACCCGAGTTGGCTGGAGAGTTCTACTGTACCCTGATGGCTTTCGGCGACGGTTTTGACGATCGCCAGCCCCAGTCCTGCCCCCTCCGACTTGCGGTAGATGTGGGCAGCGCGGGCAAAGCGGTCAAAGATGCGGGCTTGGTCAGCGGGAGCAATGCCTGTGCCGCTGTCGCGCACCCACAGGCGTACGGTGTCGCCCAGGGTGGTGGAGCCCAGTTCGATGCTGTCGGTGGGTTGGGTATGTTGGCTGGCGTTGCGGGCCAGGTTGAGCAGCGCGCCAGTGAGGCGCTGGCGATCGCCCACCATCACGCCTCGCCCCAGGCTGCCCAACTGCCACTGGCGATCGGCCAGCACCGATACCTTGACAAAGATCTCCTGGGTAAACTCAGCCACATGGATCGTTTCGAGCTGCAAAAAGTTGGGCTGCTCAGCCTGGGCCAGCAGTAGCAGATCGCTAGCAAACCGGCTCATGCGCTCAATCTCATCCATCACCAGGGCGAGGGTGGCGGCGCGATCGTCGGGGTCGTCGCCCATCACCTCCAGATGGCCCTGGATGATGGTCAGGGGAGTAAACAGCTCGTGACCCGCATCGTTGATAAAGTTGCGCTGGCTCTCGAAGGCGCTCTGCACCCGGTTCATCATGGCATTGAAGGCGCGGCTGAGCTCGGCCAGCTCGCCGCTGCCCCGAACCTCTAGGCGGCGTGACAGATCGGTTTCGCTGATACTGCGAGCCGCCATGGCCAGATTTTGTACGGGCTTGAGCAATTGCTGACTGGCCACCCAAGCCAGCAAAAATGCCAGTGCAATGACGCCCACAGCCACCTTGGCAAAAACATAAACCCCTGCTAGGGCCTCTCTGCGCTCTCCCGCAGAGAGATGGGCAACGACATAGAGCCCGCGAGGCACCCCATTGGTTTCGAGCACCTGGCTGGTATAAAGCACACTGCCGACGGCGGGATCGGCGACGTTGAGGTAACCGTTCGTGGCTTCGGTCAAGCTGCGCCACCCCTGGACAAGATCAGTGTCCGGGGCCAGCACCTCAGGCAGTGCCTGGGGGGTGGAGCGAAAGAACTGGCCATTGAGCAGGACAATGTGGAAGTTATCGTCCTCGGGCAGGGTCTCAGCGAGGAAATCTTGGATGAAGCTCTGAAGGGCCTCATCGGTTTCGGGGTTGAGCTCATCCCAGGCTGCGTAGGTCTCCTGAAACGCTTCTAGTTCCTCCCTCAGATCGGCCTGCACGCGCTGATCGACCTCTTGAAAGAGCAAAAACCTAAAGACCGGCACCGCACCCCCCACCGCTGCCAGCAAGCTCAGGGCGTACAACAGCAAAATCCGAGTCCGGGTCTCCCCAGCGAGGCGTTGCCAAGACCGCTGGAGCGGGCCTAACCCTGCCAGACTCCAAAAGGGCCGATTCGGGAAGACTGTGGGAGCTTTCAAGGGATTTGCGGGGGAAAGGGCCGGACGCTATTTCTAGACATTGTAGTTATGCTAATATACCGCCGACAAGCTCGAACGCGAGTTTTTATACGATCGCCACCCCAGAGAACACCAGCGCAGATTCTCCGACAGTGGCGCCTACCCGAAAACAGTATTCGTTTCAGGAAGAAAATACTTAGAAACGAGGTCTTTGGCTGTGTCTTAAACAACCTAAAACCCTGGTTAACTGATTTCTCCCAAAAGGAAAGACTGGTGTTGTCCAGAAAAGTTCCGCCCATGAGAAAGCTCTCATGGTGAACCCACAATCATTCATGAAGTGGGTCTCATAAACATTTCATGCCTGCCTTAGCAAGGTCAGAGAAAGTAAGGGTCATTGGATGGGATTCAGTTGACCTCAGTTTCTCAGCCGGACGTTTCTCAGTCGGAGAGTTGGCTATGCAGGTATGTGTAATTGGTACGGGCTATGTGGGTCTGGTGACCGGTGCCAGCTTGGCCCACACGGGGCACAGCGTGGTTTGTGTGGACAACAATGCCGCGAAGGTGGAGCAGCTGAGGGCGGGCGATCGCCCATCTATGAACCGGGCCTGGAGCCGATCATGCAATCGGCCATGGCGGCGGGCAAGCTCAGCTTTACGACGGACCTGGCGGCGGGGGTGGCCCATGGCGATGTCCTATTTATTGCAGTGGGTACGCCGCCCTTGCCTACGGGCGAAAGCGACACCCGCTACGTCGAAGCGGTCGCCAGGGGCATTGGCCAACATTTAGACGGTCGCTATCGGGTGATCGTCAACAAGTCCACGGTGCCCATTGGCTCGGGGGACTGGGTGCGCGGTTTGATCCTAGAGGCGCTGCTGGAGCGCGATACTCCGCCGGTGTCCCGCTTCGCTGACTTTTCCGTCGTCAGCAACCCCGAGTTTTTGCGCGAAGGCTCGGCGGTGTATGACACCTTTAACCCCGATCGCATCGTATTGGGCGGCAACGATCTCCAGGCTTTGGAGCTGATGAAGTCGCTCTATGAGCCCATTGTCAGTCGCCAGTTTGCCGCTGACCCCAGCCTGCCCTCTGTGCCGGTGGTGACAACGGATCTGGCCTCGGCGGAGATGATTAAGTATGCCGCCAATGCTTTTCTGGCCACCAAGATTAGCTTTATCAATGAGGTCGCCAATATCTGCGATCGCGTCGGAGCCGATGTCAGCCAGGTGGCCCAGGGCATTGGCCTAGACAGCCGCATCGGCCCCAAGTTTTTGCAGGCGGGCATTGGCTGGGGCGGCTCCTGCTTCCCCAAAGATGTATCCGCTTTGGTTCATACTGCCGCTGACTACGGCTACGATGCCGTCCTGCTCAAGGCCGCCGTCGCCACCAACCAAAGCCAGCGCCTGCGCGCCCTAGATCTGCTACAACAGAGCCTCAAAATTCTCAAGGGCAAGACCATCGGCATCCTGGGCCTCACCTTCAAGCCCCACACCGATGATCTGCGCGATGCCCCCGCCTTCGACATCATCGACCAACTGCTGCGGCTGGGAGCCAAGGTAAAAGCCTACGACCCGCTTTACGTAGACCACTGCCCCGAAGACCTGCCCCTCAGCGTCCAGCGCTGCTCCAGCCCTGCGCAGCTCGCGGCGGGCTGCGATGCCCTGGTCCTGGCAACGGATTGGCCCGAGTTCCAGACCCTGGACTACAGCGCCTTGGCCACCACCATGCACAACCCTCTGCTGGTCGATGGTCGCAACAGTCTTGACCCCGCTGCCATCACCCAGGCCGGACTGGCCTACATCGGCATTGGTCGAGGCGTACAGCCCGCTGTGATGGTGACACAACTCCATGCCGCACAGCGGCTGACCGCGAAGGCAGCCTAAAGGGCCATAGCCTTTAGCCTCACCTCCCCACCTCCCCAATCCGGATACTCGATTCCTTGACAGTCCCCCACTCCCCAAGCTTCCATGAAACTCCTCGTCTACTCCCACGATGCCTTTGGGCTGGGAAATATCCGCCGCATGGTGGCGATCTGCGAGTACCTGCTCAAGGCGCTGCCTGACCTATCGATTTTGGTGATTTCTGGCTCCCCGGCCCTACACCAACTGCGGCTGCCCGCTGGTCTGGACTATGTCAAGCTGCCCTGCCTGAGCCGGGATGAGGCGGGCAACCTGGGGGTGCGCTTTCTCAATACCCAGGTGGATGAGACGGTGCAGTTGCGATCGCAGCTCATTCGCACCGTCACGGCCCACTTCCAGCCCGATGCGGTGCTGGTGGACAAGAAACCCACCGGCCTTAAGGATGAACTGCAAGCCACCCTGGATGACCTCCAACGCTACCGCCCCCAAACCCGCCGTGTGCTGCTGCTGCGCGACATTCTCGACAGCCCGGAGGCAACCATCGCCCAGTGGCAGCAGCACAACTACTATGTCACCGCCGAAACCTACTACGACCGAGTCTGGATTGTCGGCAGCCCTGAGATTTTCGATGCGCCCACGGCCTATCAGTTTCCGCCCAGCCTGCGGGCCAAGACCCAGTTCACGGGCTACGTGCGTCGGGGCTGCGGCCAGCGCAGCGCCTGGTCAGTGCGGCAATCCCTGGGGCTGAGTCCCACGGACCCTCTGGTGCTGGTCACGCCGGGGGGCGGCGGCGACGGTTACCACCTGTTGAACACCTACTTGCGATCGCTCACCCTGCTGCCCGAGGGAACCCAGCCCCATAGCCTGATCATTGGTGGCCCAGAGTTGCCCGCCGACAAAAAGCCCGCCCTATTAGCCCAGATCGAGGCCACCCAACAGATCCACTGGCTGGACTACACCGACGATCTGGCCAGCTACATGGGAGCTGCCGATGCAGTGGTGTCCATGGGAGGCTACAACACCGTGTGCGAAATTCTTTCCCTGGGCAAACGAGCGGTGGTG
Organism: Synechococcales cyanobacterium RM1_1_8; assembly: GCA_012032745.1. Taxonomy (GTDB): domain Bacteria; phylum Cyanobacteriota; class Cyanobacteriia; order PCC-9006; family JAAUQQ01; genus JAAUQQ01. Next base: position 5,478 of record JAAUQQ010000152.1, on the reverse strand, counting down.
GTGCCCCGAACCGAGCCCGTCCAAGAACAGTGGATCCGGGCAGAGCGCATGGATGCCATGGGTCTCTTTACAGCCATTCACCCCGCCCAGCTCACTCCCGCCGCTCTGACCCAGGCCCTGATCGCCCAGCTTGCTGCGCCCAGTCCAGCGAATACGGCGATCGACATGGATGCGGGACAACGCATTACCCACCTGTTGCGCGAGCTACTACAACACCAACCCCACTGGCCAGTTCAATCCTGTCCATTACCTCAACTGGAGATTGCCGCCTAATGAAAAAGCAAAAGCTGTTGTTTTATTGCCAACATATCTTGGGCATTGGCCACCTGATCCGTAGCATGGAAATTGTGCGGGGGCTACTGGAAGACTTTGAGATTTGCTTTGTTAACGGTGGTCGGGTCATTGACGATTTCCCGATTCCAGCGGGGGTAGAGGTGGTGAACCTGCCCGCGATCGCACGGATACCGAATTTCAGGAGCTGCGGGCGATCGACTCAGATCAAGAACTCGATGCCATCTTTGCCACCCGCCGCTCGATTTTGTTGGATGTGGTGGACCGGATTCAGCCCGATGTCTTGGTGGTGGAGCTATTCCCCTTTGGGCGGCGGCGCTTTTCGACCGAGTTGATTCCCTGTATCGAACGGGCCAAGACCCAGGGTGCCAAAATCGTTTGTAGTCTGCGGGACATTGTGGTCACCAAGCAGGACCAAACCCGCCACGAAGATAAAATCTGCCACCTGATGAATCAGTATTTTGATTTACTGCTGATCCACGGTGACCCGACCTTTCAACCCCTGGAACTCAGCTTTTCACGGGTGAAAGACTTGCGATGTCCAGTGTTCTATACCGGCTATGTGGTCCAAGAATCCGACAAATTTGAGCCAGAGCTGCCTTTAGTTGACCGCGATCGCCCCCTGATTTTGACCAGTGTTGGTGGGGGACGTTTTGGCCATGAACTGCTGTTTTGCATCTTGGAAGCCGCTCCGTTGCTGGAGCATCTGCCCCACCAAATTTTGATGTTTGCCGGCCCCTTCTGCCCTGACAAGGTGTTTGCCGTGCTAGAAGCTAGGGCCGCACAACGGCCCAATGTCACCCTCCAGCGCTACACACCGAATCTGACGGCCTATATGCACCAGGCGGATCTCTCCATCAGCATGGCGGGCTACAACACAACAATGAATGTGCTCACCAGTGGTGTACGGGCCATGGTGTTGCCTTTTACCGGCAATGAAGACCAGGAGCAAACCCTGCGGGCCGAACGCTTGGAGGAACTGGGCATTGTGCGGGTGATTCGCCCCGCCGATTTGCAGCCCAGGCTGTTTGCCAAACGCGTTTTCAACTGTTTGCAGCAGCAGTTCCCCGCGCGATCGTTCGACTTTCGCGGAGTGGAGAAAACAGCGGCCTATCTAAGGGATTTAGCCAATGCTAAAACCGCAGTTTCCGAAGGTTAAATGACCTCAATTCAAGTCGCAAATTACCTGTGTCTGTAAGTTCACCATTTAGGAGCAAGATGTCATGAAAAAAATCATGTTCTACAGCCAGCATTTTGCAGGAATTGGCCACTTAGTGCGCAGCAGCGAAATTGCCCGCCAGTTAGCTCAATATTTTGAAGTCCAATTCATCCACGGTGGACAACCTGTGCCAGGATTTCAGTTCCCTGCGGGGGTCCACGAAATCCAACTGCCAGGGCTGCGCATGGAAGGCCCTATCCTCAAGGTGGTGGATCCCAGCCAACCCCTAGAAAAGGTCAAAGAAGAGCGTCAGGCTATGCTCTTGGCGGCCTTTGACCGCTTCCGCCCCGACTGTTTAATCACCGAGGGGTTTCCCTTTAGCAAGCACACGCTGCGGTTTGAGCTCATTCCACTGTTGCAGCACATTGAAGCCTTGGGGGCACCGACAAAAGTGGTCTGCTGCCTGCGCGATATCATCATGACCCAGGCCATGACTGAGCCGATCCGAGCCAAGAAACAGGCGAAAACCTGCCAGTGGATCAATCGCTATTATGACCTGGTGCTATATCATTCTGATGCCCAATTGCAGCGACTGGAGGAGAATTTTTCCCTCGTCGATGAGCTACTACCCGAGGTGTTTTACACCGGCTATGTAACCCAGGCCCAGGTCGAGTCTGCAACGCTGAGCGATGGGGATTGGGATTGTTTGAACGCTCCGGGGGCAAGCATTGTGGTCAGTGCAGGGGGAGGCCGCCATGGCTATGGGCTCTTGCGAGCGATCGCCACCCTGGCCCCCAGCCTAGCCCAACTCATCCCCCACAAAATCTACGCCTTTGCTGGCCCCTACCTGCCCGAAGCTGACTTTCTCAACCTTCAGGACTTGGCAGCCCAGAGTCCCAATTTCATTCTCCATCGCTTTACGCCACAGCTCATGGATTACCTCAAGCGGGCTGATCTTTCGATTAGTTTGGGGGGTTACAACACGACCATGAATGTGCTTTCAACGGGGGTGCGATCGCTGATCTATCCTTCGCCATCGGAAGATCAATCCGGGGAGCAAAGCCTGCGCGCTCGCAAGCTCGAAAAACTCGGAATTTTGACGGTATTAACGGAGCAAGATCTGTCTCCCGATCCCCTCACTCGACAGATTCTCATGACCTTAATAAAGCCACGCAAGACCCATAGCTTCAACTTAAACGGTGCCCAAGAAGCAGCGATCAAACTACAGGGGTTGCTGAGCCCCATGTCAGCCTCAAATACTGAGACCAATCATCAGCAGAAGGTGACCTCAACCCGACAGAGCCAGAGGCAACGGTTTATTCCTCCGACTCACCTCAGCGCCGAATTAGCCTAGATCAGCCATGAGCACCTCAACATAGCTTTCCCATCCACAGCTTTGCCCGCAGATAAAGTCATGAATCTAGTCATAGAGAAGGCCCATTTTGACTGGCTAAATGCTTAACGGATAGTACCCCCTCACCCGGAGAGACCACTGTGAATAGCAATCTTGATATCGCGCGAAAAGACCAATCGCAAGTAACCCCAACAGTCACAATTATCGTCGGACCCAGGGAGCGGTTTAGCCACACTCAGGAATCCTTGGAGAGCATTTACCGTAATACTCATTACCCCTTTGATTTAGTCTATGTAGATGTCTGTACACCACTAGCAATTCAGGAGTACCTCAAGACTCAATCTCGTACGAAGGGCTTCACGCTAATTCGGACGGATTACTACATTTCGCCAAACCAAGCGCGAAATGTGGGCTTGCGTTGGGTGCTAAAAGCAGCTCAATCCCAGTACGTGGTCTTCCTGGAAAACGATGTGGTCGTGGAACCGGGTTGGCTGACGCAGTTGGTCAAAGGGGCTGAAGAAACTGGGGCTGAAGTCATTGGACCGTTGACCTGCATTGGCAAGCCAGAGTTGGGCGTCATTCACAATGCCGGTGGGGCCACCTACATTGTCGATGACATTAAACCCGATGGCCGTGTCAAGCGGCGACTACGGCAAAAGGCCTACCTGACGGGGCAGGCGATCGCCCAGGTCCAGGACCAAATCCACCGCATCGAATGTGACTATGTGGAGTTTCACTGCTTGATGGCCCGTACCGATGTCTTTGCCAAAATTGGCCTCCTAGATGAGGGGATGTTGGCAACGCGGGAGCACATCGACTTTTGCCTATCGATCAAAGAAATCGGCGGAAAAATCTACTGTGAGCGGGAGGCCGTTGTCACCACTGATACCGTGGGAATTGCTGACAATAAAAAGGGATTGGAAGAACTATTTGGCACTAACCCACTGCCCGATTTTAAGTGGTATGATCTGGCTTACTTTATGGTGCGCTGGAGCAATGATTGGGACCGCGCCAGTTTGGATCACCTACGGAAAAAGTGGAGACTATCAGAGGATTCATACTTCAAAAAGCGCTATAAAATTATCGGTAATCGGCGGCGAGAGCTATTGGTTAAACCGCTGGTGCAGCGATTGACCTGGGGCCATGGAAATCATCACCTAGAGCGGCTTTTCAATGGTCTAGAACAGTGGCTCAATAATTTCTTCTATCAGCGTCATCTCAAGCACCGAGCCAGGGTTTTGGCCAAGCAGGGGATTTCGGGGCCACAACCCGACTGGCTTGCCCAAGAGGCGAGTATCGCTAGCACGAGTATCGATGACAAAATTGCGGCCTAGGCAAGCATCTGCTGTTCCCCAGGGAGCAAAGTTTCTTTCTTTCAATTGAGGACAAGTCGATGACTCCCCGAATTTGTTTAACCACGCTAGAGTTTCCCCCCGATGTCGGTGGCGTGGGTGAGTCCGTCCATCGGATTTCTCAGATGCTAGTTTCGCTGGGTTTTGAAGTGCATGTTGCTGTCTTTCGAGCTGTCTTTCGAGATGAAAAGGCCGACGCAGAGGCGGGCGAATTTCGACGGGCGAGCATTCAGACTTCAACGGTCAATGGCGTGACGGTCCATCGCCTCAAAGCGGCGGTGCGATCGCCCATGGCCAAGGAACAGGACTACCTCTGCGATCTCTACGACCAGCTTGCTGCTCTCCACAACAACTACCACTTCGACCTGCTCCACGCCTTTTTTATCAACGAAATGGGCTTTTTGACGACGCTGCTGGCCCAGGAAAATGACCTGCCTGTGATCAACAGCATTCGCGGCGCTGACTTGCAAAAGCACCTCTTTAGCCCCCAGCAGCTCAGCCAGATCCAATGGACCCTGGCCAACTCTGATTGGGTCACCTTCGTCAGCCAAGACCTGATGCACCGGGCCAGGGTGCTGGTGCCCGCCATTCGGACCAAGTCATCAGCCTTTTGGAACTCCATCATGCCCATTGACTTCAGGGCTTTGCCCCAGCCCAGCCTCGTGGAGCGGCTGCGGGGCACAGTCATCGGTTCGTCAGGCAACTTCCGCGACAAGAAAGGTCTGGAATACCTGCTCGACGCCTGCCGGAGCCTCAAGGATCAGGCCGATATTACCCTACTGCTGGTGGGCGATTTTGTGGAGAAAGAGCGGGCCTATTGGGAACAGGAAGTGGCGGCTAGCGGTCTAGGTGATCGCCTGGTGATCACGGGCAAGGTCAGCCGCTCCGAGGCCCTGTCCTATCTGCCCTACATGGATATTTTTGCCATCCCCTCGCTCCACGATGGCTGCCCCAACACGCTGCTGGAGGCGATGCTGGCGGGCCGCGCCATTGTGGGCACCCCGGTGGATGCGATCGGCGAAATCCTTATCCATACAGAAAACGCACTGCTTGTCCCCCCCGCCTCCAGCCAAGCTCTGGCCGGAGCCCTGGGCCATCTGATCCGCACTCCAGCCCTGCGGCAGCAGCTAGGACTGGCCGCGCGGCAGACGGTGCTGCGCGATTTGGCCCCGGTTGTGGAGCAGCAGAACTGGCAAAGGGTTTATCAAATCGTGCTGTCCTGTCGGCCCGCAGTTGCATCTCAACCATCGCAGTTGACGACGGTGACGAACTAGTAGTCTAGGGCGTAAGTTTTGCCCCCCTCACCCCAACCCCTCCCCCAC
>JAAUQQ010000151.1 GCA_012032745.1 Synechococcales cyanobacterium RM1_1_8 | reverse complement strand
TCCGCCGTGAAGGGCCGGTCAATGCCCAGCAACCGGCCATGGCGCACGGTCCGGCGAATCAGCCGCCGCAAATATAGCCCCGACCCAGGTTCGAAGCCACCACGCCATCGGCAATCAAGTGACTCACGGCCCGGACATGATCGCCAATCACCTTGTAGGAGGTCTTCTGCGCCTCGCTGGCCTGTTCATAATGCAGGCCCGAAATCTTCGAGGCCGCTTCGATGATCGGGAAAATCAGGTCCGTTTCGTAGTTGTTGGGCTTGCCTTGCAGAATCTGGGCCATGCGCTCCAGGCCCATGCCCGTGTCAATGTTCTGGTTGGCCAGGGGCGTCAGCTTCCCCTCGGCATCCCGGTTGTACTGCATGAACACCAGGTTGTAGAACTCGATGAAGCGGCTGTCATCTTCGAGGTCGATATCCTGGTCGCCCCGCTCCGGGTGGAAGTCGTAGTAGATCTCCGAGCAGGGGCCGCAGGGGCCGGTGGGGCCAGAGGCCCAGAAGTTATCTGCCTCGCCCATGCGGCGAATGTGGGTCTCCCGCACGCCGATGTCGTTTTTCCAGATGTCGTAGGCTTCATCGTCGGTTTCAAACACGCTGACGACGAGGCGTTCCACCGGCAGCTTCAGGACTTGAGTGGACAGCTCCCAGGCCCAGGCGATCGCTTCTTTCTTGAAATAATCCCCAAAGCTGAAATTCCCCAGCATCTCAAAGAACGTATGGTGCCGCGCCGTGCGCCCCACATTCTCAATGTCATTGGTGCGAATGCACTTTTGCGAGGTCGTGGCCCGGTCCACCTCCGCTTTGCGCTGGCCCAAAAAAATCGGCTTGAACTGGAGCATCCCGGCGATCGTCAACAGCACCGTGGTGTCCTCCGGCACCAGCGACGCACTCGGCAGCCGCTTGTGGGCCTTCGCCTCATAAAAGCTGAGAAAGGTCTGCCGAATCTGGTCGCCAGTCAGAAAGTTGCCGCTGGGGGGGGTAGCCATGGGAGGAAAGGAGCGGAGGAAGAAAATTTACAGTGGTCTCTATTATGGAAGGCAATTGAGCATTCTGTAGGGTCAAACCCAGCCGTTACCGGATCGGGTTTGACCCTTGGGGCCGAGTCGCGATCGCCGACCCCAAGCCAACCTACGGTCCAATCCCACTGGAGCCTCTCCCAGATCCATTGCCCCTCCTCGCCGAGACAAAGCTTTCCGGATGCATATGAAGCTTGGATGAAGGAGTAAAGAATTCGGTCCTTTCGCCAGAGAAGGAATTTTCCATTTCGATAGGATGTATAGGCTTTGCTGATTGACTGCTGTTGGAGCCAGGCTTTGACCCTAACCACCACGACCGAATCACCGAAAACTAGACATATCGAAATACTTTCAATGTGACCTAGCCATTGCGCCCTAGCTACATCCACTACAGCGTTCGAGCCCGATCCTCAGGACTAGTTCCTAGAAACCATCTCCCTGGCCATGGGAAAAGTCTTGCCGATTCCCTCTCGCCAATTCCCTCTCACCAATCCCGTCTCGCCAATCCCGTCTCGCCAATCAAAATTTCAGCACTCACCCCCCCTGGACAGAGCCTCCAGGGTCTCCCATAGGTTATGGACTGCGCTGTGTACAGCGTTCTACGCAACGCTCGCGATCGCCGCCACCGTCTACGCTTGATTTCCTCAGTCTCTGCATCCTGTTTGAGCCCCCATGGAGCGTTCTGTACTCATCGTGGGTCATCGGGCTTTCTGCCAGATGACCAAGATCTATCTCGAACCCCTGGGTGACTGTTCCGTCGCTGAGGCTCAGACGGCTGCCCAAGCGACATTGGCATTACAGGCTGCTACGCCAGATCTGATGATTGTCCAAGCCGATGATTTGGCTTGGGCGGCCTCCTGCTTGCAGCTACGCGGGCGCAGTGCTTTTCAGTGGGTCTACAGCCTGCTGGTGGTGACGACCCTGGAGCCTGGCGGCAAACCAGAGGCCGCTCCGCCGCCCGCCCAAGCGGGAGAAACCCACCCCAGGGCCCTGAAGATCGCAGCGGCTGAACACCAAGCCAAAGGCTTGGAGCTGGGGGTCGATGCCTATCTGGCCCTGGACACAGCCTGGCAGGGAGAAACGCTGGAACTCTCCCCAGCCTTTCAGCGCCTGCTAACTGCCCAGCTTCAGCTCGCCTGGACATCCACCCAGCGCCACCGCGAACTGCTCACCACCAATGATCTGCTCTCCACCATTGCCCTGGTGGATCCGCTGACGGAGCTGAACAATCGCCGCGCCCTGGATTGGGATTTGCCCCGCCAAATCACGCGGGCTCGGGATGGCGATCGCCCCCTGGGGCTGATGATTTTCGACCTGGATTTCTTCAAAAAAATTAATGATACCCACGGGCACCTGGTCGGGGATGTCTCCCTCAAGCTCCTTTCTGCCCGCCTGCGCCACAATTTGCGGGCCAATGACACGCTATTTCGCTATGGCGGTGAGGAATTTGTCGTGCTGCTGAGCGATACCTCCCCGGAAGAAGCCAATGAAATCGCCCAGCGCCTCTGCAATATGATTGGCCACCAGTCCTTCACCATCAACGATGATTTGGAGCTGTCCTTGACGGTGAGCGTCGGTGTCTCCGAGCTGAACGACAGCGACGATGCCAAGGGCATTTCCCTGCTGGAGCGGGCGGACTATGGCCTGCGCCAGGCGAAGCAAATGGGGCGCAACCGCGTGGTTACCTGCTAATCGTGGTGGATTTGCAGATTGAGGGCGTAGCTGCCCATCTGGACGCGGTTGGCCCACAGCTCATATTCCACATGCAGGGCGGTGGGCAAGGGATCCCCATGGAACTCCAGCTTGCGCGTGAAGTTGCGCAGCCGCACCTGGCCCCCCTGGCCCAGGTCTTCATCCTGGAGCCAGTAGCGGCTCATGCCATAGATGCCCCGCTCCAGCCAGTGGCGGTAGCTAAAGCGGCCATTGCTCTGCATGGTCATGATCAGCCGGTAGGGCGAAATCTCCAGCCAGAGCAGCCGGGGCTGGGCCACGGTTGCAACCCCCGAACCGGGGAGATCGAAGTCGCAGAGGGCAGGCTCGGTCAGCAGCAGGTGGAAGCAGTGATCTGCCTTTTGATAGAGCGTGGCTGCGGTTTCTAGGGTGTTATCAAGGCATAGATCAGAAGACGTTAGCGATAGGCTAATCGGCTTGCGCGGGTAGGTGATCATGGAGGGAAACGTAAAAACAATGTCCGGGCAGCGATGGCCTGCGGGGGATCCTGGGCTCTGGTTGGGGGATTGAGAGTGGGAAAACCTGGGCGGCCTGGAACGGAGCGGGGGCTGCGGCGGAATTGTCCGCACAACGGGGGTCTGAAGCTGGGGCCAGGGAAATTGGCCAGGGAAATTGGCCAGGGAAATTGGCCAGGGAAATTAGCTAGCTGCTTTGGGGGGCTGGCTGCTGCTGGCTAGGTTTTGTAGGGTTTCGTGGATCGATCTTTGGCGGGCCGAGCCTTGGCGGGCCGAGCTTGGGCGGGCTGGGTTTATTCCTCGCTGGGGGCGATCGCGAGGCCAAAGGAAGGGCAGGGTCGGTACCAGAGAAAGCGGTAGGATAGCTACCGTCGCGCCCAGTCTAGCCCAATGGCCAATGCCTTCGTCTTGCTCGAAAATACTGAAGATCAAACGGTTCTTCATCTCTCTCCTCCTGAATCTGGCCTAGTGCTGCGGGGCCGGATTCGGGTGCCGGGGGACAAGTCGATTTCCCACCGGGCTTTGATGTTGGGGGCGTTGGCGCAGGGAACCACGGAAATTGAAGGGCTGTTGGTGGGCGAGGATCCCCAGAGTACGGCGAATTGCTTCCGCCAGATGGGGGTGACGATTTCGCCGCTCAACCCGGAGCATGTGGTGGTGGTGGGGCTGGGGCTGGGGGAGCTGCAAGAGCCCCGAATGCCTCTGGATGCGGGCAACTCGGGCACGACCCTGCGGCTGATGTTGGGGATTTTGGCATCCCATGGGGGACGGTTTTTTGTGGTGACTGGGGATGATTCGCTGCGATCGCGCCCCATGTCCCGCGTGGTCAAGCCGCTCCAAGCCATGGGCGCTCAGATCTGGGGACGCCAGGACAATAGCTTGGCTCCCCTGGCGGTCCAAGGGCAGACCCTAAAACCAATCCATTATCAATCGCCCATTGCTTCGGCCCAGGTGAAGTCTTGTGTACTTTTGGCGGGCTTGATGACCCCTGGCCGGACAACGGTGACGGAGCCCCATCTGTCCCGCGACCACAGCGAGCGCATGTTGCGGGCCTTCGGGGCCGAGATCGAGGTGGATAGGGCGACCTGTAGCGTCACGGTCACCGGCCCAGCGACACTGACAGGACAAAAAGTTGTGGTGCCGGGAGACATCAGCTCTGCGGCCTTCTGGCTGGTGGCGGCGAGCATTGTGCCCGGCTCGGAGCTGGTGATTGAAAATGTGGGGGTGAATCCCACTCGCATCGGCATCCTCGAAGCCCTGGAGAGGATGAATGCCGACATTGAGCGGCTGAATGAGCGGGAAGTGGCCGGTGAACCCGTGGCGGACCTGCGGGTGCGCTACGCCCCGCTCAAAGCCTGCGAGATCAGCGGTGACATCATCCCGCGCTTGATCGACGAGGTTCCCATCCTGGCGGTGGCAGCGGCCTTTGCAGCGGGGACGACGGTGATTAAGGATGCAGCGGAACTGCGGGTGAAGGAGAGCGATCGCCTCGCCGTCATGGCGGCCCAGCTCACGGAGATGGGAGCCCAAGTGATCGAGCATCCCGATGGCCTGGAGATTACCGGGGGAAGCCCGCTGAAGGGAGCCAAGCTGGATAGCTATACGGACCACAGGATTGCCATGAGCTTGGCGATCGCCGCCACCGTCGCAACGGGTACCACCACCATCGCCCATGCCGAAGCGGCCTCCATCTCCTACCCCAACTTCTTCGAGACCCTAAAGCAGGTTTGCCAAGCCCAATAAACCCAACATTGGTGGGGACATGGCGATGATTGAGGGCATCAATCCATATTGGCCAAACTCATGCCGCTTTTCTGCTCCTTCACCCCACCCAGGAACTCCAGCTTCTGGAGAAACTCACCCGCCAGCTTGACAAAGGCCTTCGCCCCCGAGGTGTTGGGATTGCTCAGCACCACGGGCATGAAGGTATCCACCGCCCGCGCCACCTGGGTGTCATTGGGGATCTGGGTCTTAAACACCTGATGCTCGGCAAAATCCTGCTGGACCCGCTGCATCACCTGGTTGTAATAGCGGCTGGTGAACAGATTGCCGGACATGGTAAAAACAATGCCCAGCAGCTCGATCTCCATCGCCGAGGGCGTGCCCTCATAGCCCTTGCGCAGGCGGGAAATGCGCCGCTGCAAGAGCTGAATGCCCGCGATCGACAGGGGCTCGGGCTTGGCGGGCAGGATGTAGAAATCGCTGGCAACAAAGCTGCTGCGGGTGAGCAGGTTATAGCCCGGCGCACAGTCGAGGATGATGTAGTCGTAAGCCTTGTCGAGGGGAGCCAGGATCGTTTTGACCAGGTTGCGCTCGAAGTTGCTCCAAGCTTCTTCAAAATCAACTTCGCCGCCGCTGGCCAGGGCCTGGTGGTGTAGGGCGGAGGAAACGATGTAGTCATCGTAGAGATCGAGGTTCCCCGGCAGCAGGGCGAGGTCTTTTTGCTGGCAGACGTAGGAGCAGATCACATCGCTGGTGTCGTAGAGCTTGGGCTCGCCGGGCTCCACCACCTGACTGATTAGCTGGCGCAGGGTGCGTTTGTCCTTGCGGCAGCGCACGAAGTCCTGGGGCGACATCAGGCTGAGGGTGGCGCTGATCTGGGTGTCGAGATCCACCACCAAAACCCGTTTGCCAAAGTTGCGGGCCAGACAGGCGGCCAGGTTGACGCAGAGGGTCGTTTTGCCGACGCCGCCTTTCATGTTTGTGGTTGCAATGATTTGGGCCATGGATTCCCGAGCGCTGGTGGTGGTTGGATGGGGGATTGGGCGGGGCGATCAGATTTCAGATCGGGGCACTGAATTCTATGCCCCACTTGGCCAAGCTGGTAAAAGTAAGGTCATTCTAAAGTTTTGTGAGCGATCCCGCAGCTTTCTTCTTGGCTTGGCGGTGGGGTTCGACGTCTCGCCATCTTTACGGATGGTGCGGCGGCGGCTAGGTTAGCCTTGGGCTGGAAGCCTTAGTTTTTGGGGCCTTAGTTTTTGGGGCCTGTTCTGGAGGCCCTGGATGGAGCATTTGCCATGGCTTTGAAGCCCCGTGCCCCGCACAATCGAACCCTGACGCTGACAGCGGCGGAGATCTCGGCCCTGGCGACCCAGCTTTTGCAGTTGGCCGGACCGGTAGATTTGGGGATGTTGTGCGATCGCATCCTCCAGCAAAATCTCTTCGAGGTGCTGGACTGGCTACCGTCCCAGTCGGTGGATCTGCTGTTTTTGGATCCCCCCTACAATCTCACCAAGTCGTTCAACGGCGAAACCTTTCGCGGGCGCTCCCAGGGGGCCTATGGCGATTGGCTGGCCTCTTGGTTCCGGCCCCTGCTCAGGACGCTCAAGCCCAGCGCCACGGTCTATGTCTGTGGGGATTGGCGATCGTCGGGGGCGATTTTGTCCGTACTAGAGGCCCATTTGATCGTTCGCAACCGCATCACCTGGGAGCGGGAGAAGGGGCGAGGGGCCAAGGGCAATTGGAAAAACTGTGCGGAAGACATTTGGTTTAGCACCGTCTCCGAGGACTATTGTTTCCACGGTGATGCCGTCCGCCTCAAGCGCCGCGTGCTGGCTCCCTATCGCAACGCCCAGGGGCAGCCAAAGGATTGGGAAGCAGGCGATCGCGGCAACTACCGCCTCACCAGCGCCTCAAATCTCTGGACCGATCTGACCGTGCCCTTTTGGTCCATGCCCGAAAACACCGACCACCCAACCCAAAAGCCAGAGAAGCTCTTGGCCAAGCTGCTGCTGGCCAGCAGCAACCCCGGCGATCTGGTGCTGGATCCATTTTTGGGCTCCGGCACGACGGCGGTGGTGGCCAAGAAGTTGGGGCGGCGGTTCATCGGCATTGAGCAGGACTTGAACTACTGCTGTCTGGCCCAAAAGCGCCTGGCCCTGGCCGAAACCCATACCGCGATTCAGGGCTATGACGATGGCGTGTTTTGGGCCAGGAATGCCCTGTAGCGGCGCGATGGGGGAGCTGGGGCCAGGCTTCCGGCCTAGCCTGCTTTTCGGCCTAGCCTGCTAAGACAGTTGCAATACCACCTGATCACTCACCAAGGTATTGAGCGTCAGCAGATCTTCGACGGTGATTCGCAGGCGGCGATCGCCATCCACCCGAAAGAACACCTGAATCCGATCCAGGCCGGGATTTCCCAGGGGGTCGAGGGGAATCACGCGGGCTTCCGCCTTGTCGTTGAGCGGCTGTACCGCCGCTTGGCCGGTGGCGAGGCTGCGGGTGATTAGGCGATCGCCATCAAAATACACCTCCGTCGTGCTGGTCTCGGCCCCCAGCTCCCCCAGGACAATTTCAATGCCCGGCTGATTTTCCACGGAAGCGCCAAAGGTAAACATCACCGGCTCCGCCATGGGGTAGGGCTGGCCCGCTGGGATGATCGGATGCCAATCGTGGCCGTTGGTGCGATTGTTCCAGTAGCGAATGCCATAGCGGTGGTAAAGAAAATCCTGGATCTCAATGCCCTGGGCCAGTTGGAGGGCTCCCTGGGCGATCGCCTCAAAGGGGCGATCGCTGCGAATCTTACCCGCCTCAAAGTAGCCCTGGAGCCAATCCTGCACCGCTGGAATTTGGCTCGTCCCCCCCACCAACAGCACCCCCTCCACATCCGCCAGCGCGATGCCCTGGCGGCGAGCCTGCTGGATCACCTGGGCCATGGCCCGGTCGAGCTGGTCAAAAAAGCCCCGCTGGCGCAGCAGCGCCTCAAACTGGCTGCGGCTGACGTTCAGCTCGTAGCTCTCAAAGTTTTCGGCATCAAAATAGACCTCGCTGGCCTCCGTTTGCAGGGAGAGTTGAATCTTCAGCCGCTCCGCCAGGCGGCCCACTAAGGGCGTCGGCTCAAAGCCATATTGCTCCGCTAGGGCCTGGGCCAGCCAGCCATCCAGATCCGTACCCCCCAGGTTTTGTCCCGCCTTGGCCAAGACCTTGGCCAGCTCCACCCGCTGGGCGGACTGCTCAGCAAAATTCTTCTGGCCCCACTTGAGCACAAAGCCCGTGGCCCGTTTGACGCTCTCCCGCTCTAGCTGCACCAGGGACAGATCCAGGGTGCCGCCGCCAAAATCCACCACCAGCAGCAAATCACAGTCCGCCATGCCATAGCCCAGGGCCGCCGCTGTGGGCTCATCCACCATGCGCACGTTATCCAATTCATCGCCTAGGGCCGTTCCCAGGGCCGCTCCCAGCCAGTGGCGATAGGCCTCAAAGCTATCCACCGGCACCGTCACCACCAGGGAATCCAGGGGCAGGGGCAGTTGCTGGATCGCCCCCAGGAGCTGCTGCAAAAACCGCTCCCCCACGGCCTCAAAGCGGATGGCCTCCCCCGCCAGCTCCGGCAAAAAACCCTGGACCGCAGCGCCAATCCCCCGCTTGAAGCCCTGGAAAAAGCGGGGGTCGTTTTTGAGATCGAGGCCGCGATCGCGCACCGCCTGACCAATCACCGCTGGCCCCTCCTGGGCCCAGTAGAGCAAGCTGGGCACCAGCGGCGGGCTGCCCCCCTGGGACAGGCTCAATCCGGGCAGGGCGACGGTTTCTGCCTGCTCCGTCACCGGATTCAGCCGAGCCACGACTGTGTTGCTGGTGCCAAAGTCAATTGCAAGGATCATGGGGAACCGGAATAGACGGACATCCAAGATTGTCTCATTTCTTTAGAAAGCCTGTCTTTCTGTTACAAATTCCGCCCCGAAGCGGCTCCATGGGCGCAGACGGGAAGCTGGGGCCGAGGTTGGGCGAACGAGGCAGAGACAAGCCAGCCAAGAGTGTATTTCTTTAGCAAATTTAACTGAACTTTCATGTCGAACTTTCCGCTCGTTGCGTTAACTCTTTTTGCGCGATGGCTTTTCGCTAGAACCTGTGGGCTATCAATAGAATAGTAGGCCGCAAATACTAGACCCACTGAAGCCTGAGGAGCTGAGACTGCGATGATCCCCAGATCTATCCAGACAAACATGGCTTCAGGTCAGAATGGCTTCAACAGATGGCTAGCCTGCTGACTGAATTGACTGCATGAAATTGATTTCATTGAATTGATTCCAACGACAGCTTTCAGTATCAACGGTCTTCGTTGAGTTTTATTACGTTTTCCCATTGCGCAAATGGTGGCTTGACCCATGAACTTCAGCAACCAGCTTGTCCGCCTAATTCTTGATTTTTATCGGGAAGATCCAGAAGAGTATCGCGCCATTGCGCTGCTGCAAAATTGTCGCCTGTCTCGGCGCTGGGGCACGCTGCGCATTGCCTGCAACGATGTGCGCACGGCGGAGGATCTGATCCGTGCCATTGACTGCATCCGCGAACCCGTTGCAAAGCTGCGCCTGGCGAAGCGCCTCAAGGTCTTTGTGGATGGCGCTTTTACCAAGGTTTTTCCCGTCAGCGCACCGGGCTACGGCACGGATGCAGCAACGGTAGAGTGGGGGAAATCGGGGTTCTTCTTCTAGCCCTGCCGTCCTTTGGACTTGCTAGGCCCAGATCGCCAGGGCTAAATCGCCTTGCCTCTGAATCGCCTTACCCAGATTTTGATCTGAGCAATGCCCCTAGAAGGCAGCTACCATGGGGGAAGTATCGTCTGTGGCAATTCCATGGTTAAGCGTCCCAACTTCGAATCCTCCCAGCTCATGGTCCGTGCGGAGGAGCTGATCAATGCTGCTTCCAATCGCTACCGCATCACGGTTCAGGTGGCCACCCGAGCCAAGCGTCGTCGCTACGAAGACTTTGAAAGCAATGAGGATTCCGGCATCAAGCCTGTGATGCGCGCCATCATCGAAATGTCCGATGAGCTGACTCAGCCTGAGATTATTGGCGACTAGGATTAGCTATCCTCATCTCAAAATCCCTTGTTTTTTGGGGGGGAGAGGGTCTGCCCGCCGGGTCTCGGGCTTCTGACTACAATCCGGAAGTTCCCTAGCCAGCCGGGCGCGATCGCCCCGGCTGGTTTTTGCTGTGGGGCC
The DNA here is from genome assembly GCA_012032745.1 of Synechococcales cyanobacterium RM1_1_8. Lineage (GTDB taxonomy): Bacteria > Cyanobacteriota > Cyanobacteriia > PCC-9006 > JAAUQQ01 > JAAUQQ01. The sequence continues at coordinate 1,286 of JAAUQQ010000151.1, read as the reverse complement.
ATCGCCCAATCACAATGGTTTTAATCCTATGGGCTTTGAATCCTATGGGCTTTGAATCCTATGGGCTTTGAATCCTATGGGCTTTGGAGCATGGGCTTGGGGGCTCATAATAGGCTTGGATGCCGTCAGGCTTGGATATCATCAAATTAATCAAAGCCAATGGATGAGGGTGGGGGGTAGCCAATGGAACCAAAGCAAAAAAGACCAAAGCAAAAACGCACAAAGCAAAAACGCACAAAGCAGAAAATGTCCTGGCAGCGATCGCAAAGACGTCTCAACAGAGGAGATTCCATCCCATTGGGGCGCTGGCTCTCTGGGGCTCTAGTCATGGTGATGATGGCCCTATCCACCGTGGTCCTGTCCAGCATTGTCCTGTCCAGCATTGTCCTGTCCACCGTTGCCGGGGCGACGGCTCTGCCCGGCCCCGACGCCCCCTTGCTCAGCCAGGCTGACGGAGGAGGTGAAACCCCTCGCCCCCCCAGTCGGCGCATTCGTCGGGCAGACATCTGGCAAGAGGTCTACCGCCAGCTCCCAGACTTGCCCCGCGAAGATCAAGCAATGGACCAGGCCAGCGGCCAAACGAGCAGCGGCACCCATACCCTTGTTGGCCGGTTGATCGAATATCACAATTTTCGGAAAGGGCGATCGCCGATCTCCCGCTTCGATTGGAAGCTCACCCTGGCGGACTATCTCGGTCTCCATGAGCCCCTGGTGGCAGCGGTTTACCCCGGCGCGACGACCCTGAGGCAAAACCCCATGGCTGGGGATGTGGCGGCGATCGCCACCCTCAGTCGCCAGCAGCGAGATCAGCTCATCAACAGCCTGGTCAGCCTCTACAACCCCACGATTCCCACCGATTTCTTTACCCCGCTCCCCTGCCGTCGGCAGGGGAGAACGCCACTGAATCCTTGCCCTCCACCGGCCAGTCCTCGGATGGCCCTGGTCTGGACAACCCTGCCTTGGATTCCAGTCGCCCTTTAACCAGGCCGGTGCGGCCCGGTCTGCCTCCCCTGGCCGAACCGGGGGCAGCCGATCTACTGCGTCCGACTCGCTAGAGTCAGCAACCCCCGACTAAAGATCGGGGGCTTGGCTTAAACAGTTAAGCCACTAAGCACTGACTACCGCATGAGACACAGCCTGTTATAGACCTCCGAATGCTTCCCTAGTTCGGATTAACTCTAGGCCCGATTGTTCCGGGCGTTGCGTAAAGGCAAGACACGCTGGCTGTGTTGCGGTAAGGGACTTAAACCATTTGCGGGATTATATCCAATGCAAAATCAACGAAT
>JAAUQQ010000150.1 GCA_012032745.1 Synechococcales cyanobacterium RM1_1_8 | reverse complement strand
CCCAGCTTGGCTTGTCTTTGCATGGCATCTGCTCGGAGCTGGAGTTCCTGCTCAGCCTGCTGCATTTGCTCAGGCGTGACGTTGGGGGCTAGGCTGGCATCTGCTTTCGCTTTGTCGAGCTGCTTTTGTACTGCTGAAGCTTGGCTGGTAATCGCTTCCGTTGCTTTTTTGTTGAAGGAAGAGCCATCGTGAATAGCAACGATACTACTGACTAAAAAGAAAACGCCAACAGCAAGAGAGAGTAGGGCAATGGGCTTTCTCAACTGGCGGGTATTGAGGCTGGAGAACAGCAGGCAGGCTGATCCAAAGAGTAGGATGATGCTGCGATCGCCAATCTGTTGCAGCATCCCAATCCGCCATTCAATATTGCCGAAGCTGAGCGGAAAGGCCAAGACCGCAATATCAATCAAAAAACCAACACAACAAGCCAAGCCCACGATTCTTAAAATAGATTCACCGGGGCCAGAAATGGAGCCCGATGTGGAAGGGCGAGAGTGGCTGGAAGAAGAGACGGAAGTCATAAAAATAAAGCCTTCAAAGTATGGGAAAATCCCCTTCTCTATTTCAAAGGAAGAGGAAGAATATCCGGACGAAAAAATGCTTTCAGCAGGCTTAGGTGCTCGCAACAGCCTGCTTGCGCTTGCGCAAGATGGTGGCACCAAAGCCCAGCAATCCTGGCAAAAGAACTAGAGCGGGGAGAGTCGTAGTGGTGCTGTACGGGATCAAGGAGGTGAAGTGGGCTGTGCCAGCAGTACCGGCGATCGCGGTAATGTCCTTTGTCTTGATGCTGTTCGACCCGAGGGTTTCGTCATTGGATGATGCAAGCCATAGGGTGCAGAATGGCTGCATCCTATGGCTGTAGACAAAACTAACTGTCGTAGCAGCGGATTAGCCCACTTTATGAAGCTTCCGCCGCCGATGGAGCAAGCGCAACCCAAATCCCAGGAGCCCCGGCAACAGGGCCGGGGTCGGAACGGCCGTTATGGCGGTTGAACTGGCTGTGATGGAGAAATCGTCGATCGCAAGTCCGTAATCATTCCCCGAGCTATCGCTATCGACCCAGCGCAGCAGCAGGGTATTGCCTGCGGTCAGGTTTAGTCCCGCGAGGGAAGCTTGATGCAGCCGACGATTTTCGGCTGCATTACCATTGGTTTGCCCGTTACTAACAGCCGTATTAATGGGCAATAAATCTAAGGCATCAATGCCCAACCAATCGTCATCGTTGAGCAGCCAAGCATTGGTGTTGTCGATGGCAGAACCCGCAATTTTGTACGTTTCAACAGGGATTTCATGCTGTGTTGTAGCTCAATCGGGTGGTCAATGTGGGGCAGCACAACACCTGACTGATGTATTGTTCCCATGAAATTAACATTCTTTCTGAGCAGAGCAAGCTTCACAGACTTCTCATAAACTGGTAGATCTAAGCTCGAATGACGGTGACGGCGCGCCCTGTGGGAGTCTGGGCAAATTCGGTGGTGGTGCGCTCGCCCAGGGGAGGCAGCTCTGGGCGCTGATCAAAAATCACCAGCCAGCCTCGCCCTAACCCCAATCCCGCCAGGTAACGATCTAGCTGTGCCAAACCTTGCGCCAGTGGCTCGCTGGCTCCAGCTCGCCAAACCTTAAGTTCCATCGCCAACATCGTGGAGCGATAGCTGAGGCAGAGGTCGAGGCGATCGTTGCCAATGGCATATTCTCGATCTAGCCGCCCCTCGCCATTCACGACTCGATGCAAAAATGCCATCAGCACCAGGTGGGGGGCAATCTCGTGGTAAGAGGCATTGCGCAGCAGCGGTTGGCCATGCTGTCGCCAAAAGGTGAGAAAGGCTTCGAGTAGGCGGGTTTCATCCAGCTCTCCCTCGGCGGTGAGCCAGGTGGGATGGATGGCGGGTAAGGCATCCTGGGTGTTGTTGGTCAGTACCCGAGGGATGACTTCTTGATAGATCGGGTTGGCGACGCGCAATCCCCCCGCAGGGTCTCGCTCCAGCAATCCCAAATCAATCAAAAACTGCACATCGTCGGGCGGCACTGGCCCCAGAATTTGCCCCGCAATGATGGGTTGGATGATGGCCCGCACGCGGGGATCTTGAAGGCGTTCGGCGAGGCTATCGATGTGGGTGTCGCGGCGCTGGATGAGGATTTCTTTGGCTTGGTCGATCTGTTCAGGTTGGATGGAGGTCTTGCCATCGGGCAGCAGCTCTTCGACGATCTCTTTGGCTAGGGCATTGACCAGCCAGGGTTGACCCTGGGTGAGGTGGAAGGCGCGGGCGATCGCCGCATCCGTAAACACTTGCCCGGTATCGTCAGTATGCTGCTGATACAGCGCTGCAATTTCGGTTTGATTGAAGTTTCGCAGGGTCAGGGAGGCAACTTTGATATTGAACGGGCTGGCCGTATTGAGACGACCGCTGCCACCGGAAGCAACTTTGTAATCGCGCACATCCCGCAGACCCACTAAGGCGATCGACTGGGGGAAGCCCTCGGGGCGACGCGGAAATCCATCCCGTAGCTGTCGCAAGACGGTAATCAAAGTCTCATCTTCTAGGGAATCGATTTCGTCGATGAACAAAACGATCGCTCGGGGGCAAACCTGAGACCACTGCTGTAGAACTTGGCCCATTGAGCTGCCTTCTTCCCAGGATTGAGGCTGCAATGCTGGCGGTAGCCAGACCCGAGCCGCACTCAACCAAGCCTTGAGCATGAAAGATTCTGAAGCTCTTGGATCATGGGGAAGCGCAGAACCCGATTCAGCGGAAACCATGAGTGCGGCATAGCCTCCAGAGGCTGTGAGCTGCTGAGCAAGATCCAGCATCGCCGTGGTTTTGCCGGTTTGGCGCGGTGCATGGATGATGAAGTAGCCTTGCTGCTCAATCAATCGCGTCAGGTTGGGCAATCGCTCCAGCGGCGACAGCATGTAGTGGATGTCCGGTTTGCAGGGACCAGCGGTGTTGAACCAGCGGGGCATGGTGGGAAGCTCAGGAAGTCAATGGAGTGAGGCACTTGGCTCTACCATTGTACTGGTCTGTACTGGTCTGTACTGGTCTGTACTGGTCTGTACTGGTCTGTACTGGGCGGCCTCGGGGCGGCTCATGCCGATGAAGAGGTGTCAGATCATGGCTGCCCTCTCTGTCTCAAAAGCCCAGAGTCCCCTGCATCGATTACGCATGGATAGCAGGCATTGTAACGCTTGCGGGTGATGCCTCCCGGAAGCCAGTAAACTCATAGGTTTCAACCACGATATTTAGTCGATCACCCTTTAGACAACAGTGACGGAGAGATCTGCAACATCCTTGCGACCCTGAAAAATTCGGAGAGGCAAGCAAGGCGCAGAGCCAGAGTCGTCTAGGCAGGCTCACCAGCAAATACCTGATAAGGATGGTGTTCCATCTGCGATCGCCAGGACTCGGCATACAAGCCATCCATAGCGAGCAATTCGTGATGGCTACCCGACTCAACGATCTCTCCTGCCCGCATCACATGGATAATATCGGCCCGCATGGCCAAGGTAAAACGGTGGGTAATCACCAAAGCTGTTTTGCCAGCAGCCATTGCTCGAAAACGATCCAGCCAATCTCTCTCTGCCCAAGGGTCCATGGCACTGGTGGGTTCATCCAAAATGATGAAGGGCGATTGGCGATAGAAGGCCCGCGCCAGTGCCAATCGCTGCCATTGCCCACCACTGAGATCCACACCATCAGGGAACCATTTACCTAGCTGGGTGTGGTAGCCAGCGGGTAGCGTTTTCAGCTTGCCATGAATACCGGAAGCCTTGGCACAATCCTCAATGGCTTCAATATCTTGAGGACGTTCCAAATCACTTAGAGAAATATTACTCAGAGCATCTAATTGATAGGTAATTGGAAACTGAAAAAGGACGGTAATTAAGGCCCGAAACTGATTGAGACGAAATTGCCGAACATCAATGCCATCAAAGGTAATACAGCCTGATTCAACATCATAAAAGCGGCATAGTAGTTTGATCAGAGTACTCTTTCCTGCACCGTTATCACCCACGATCGCCACAACTTTCCCCGCCGGAATAACGAGGTTAAACCCCTTGAGAATATAGTCATTACAGCCTGGATAACGAAAATCAACGTCCTTTAAAGCAATACCCGATTCCAGGTGTTTTGGAGTCGGCTTGGGCTGCTGCGGGTCGGTGATGCTCGGCTGAATAGCCAAAAATTCAAATAGATTGCCAATAAATAAGCTATTTCGGTAAATACTATTGAGATTACTCAGCAGGCTTTTGACAATGCCCTGGCCTCGAACAAAGGCCTGCTGAAACATAGCCAGTTCACCTAGGGATAAGCCGCCCTTCAGCACATCTCTACCCAGAAGCGCAACTAAAACTAGCAATAATAGCCCTGAAACGAGACTGGCTCCTAAACTGCTGAGACTCTGCTGGCGAATGAGTGCGAGCTGCTCTAAACGAAGTTGTTTTCGTACCTGCTGATAGGCCTGGCGAAAGTGCGCCCCAAAATTGAAGAGACGTAATTCACCGGCCATCATATTATTGGTCAGCACTAGTTCGTAATATTGCGTTTTGCGGCGTGCCAGAGTTGTTCGCTGGGACCAGTTGTACTGTAAAGAACTCAGTTTCAGCGCGACAAAAAATGCAGGTAGGGTACTGACAATGAGGGCTGCGGGGATGAGCAAACCATAGGAGAGTAGAAGGAAGGCGATCGCAAACAAGCTCAAGCTGCCCTGGAGCAACCCTCCTGCGCTTTCCAGCAAAGCCAAAGAACGGCCGCTGGCTCCCTCACGGGCGCGGGAGAGCTTGTTGTTATATTCGGAAGATTCGTAGCAGCCATAGTCTATTTCGATCGACTTTTGGTGGATTAGGTCGCTGACATAATCCTGCAATAATTCGGATTGGGCAGTGCGAACCCAACTTGAAGCAGACTGGAGGAGAAAGTTGATGGCAGTTAATCCCGCGAACAGTCCACCTGGCATGAGCAAGGGCTGTAATGCGTCCTGGGACCAATTCTGCTGGGAGGCTCGCACGAGCGCATCAATCAAAAAGCGCGTCAGATAGACCAGGCCAACGGGGATGAGCCCCTGCAAGAGCAGCAGAATAGCCCAAAGCGCGGTCAATGACCTCGAAGACCGCCAAATAAGCTGGCCAGTTTGCAACAATATTTGATATAGCTGCCTTGGTTTTTCGGTTAGAGCAGGCAATGGATCATCCCTCACAATTCCATGGGTCAAACAGCTCAGGAGCGTTGGGAAAAGCCTGAACAATACGATTAGACACGGTTCAGTATCCTAACCTTAAGCGGAAAAATGCTCTTCCAGTTGAACAATAGCAGGGTTAAATTGCTCAAAATTCTTCGGCCGATTAAAGCGGTAAACCGGAATCTTTTCAGCTAACTGAGCACAAAGCTCAAAGTGCTGCTGACGAAAGGCTGGCTCAATCACGCTTCTTGCAGCACGGGAATAAGCCAGCAATGCCAATAGGGCTTCCTTGGTAGAAAGCGGCTCAATGGAGATGGTGTCGCTCCAATTCAAAATATAGAGCTGTTTCAGCGGTAACGGATTAACAGCAAAGCTTTGAGAGATAGAATGGTCCAGCTTAGTCGTGCGTTCATGCAACACTTCCATGGACTGAACCGCATAGCCCAGTGCTTGGGCCGCATCGGGCAACAGTTTAGCGCTAGGGTAACTCGGCAAGGCCCAGGGTTGCCGCTCTCGCCAATCAATGGGCAAAACATCATCGGCGAGGAGGGTATAACCGCGATCTCCCAAGGCAGAAACCAAAGTCGATTTCCCCCAACCGGAATGGCCCAATAACGCAACGGCACGACCCTCGCCATTATCTAAGCAACCCGCATGGAGCACCAACAGCCCCCGCTGCCGTAGCACCACCGACATAGCCGAGCCCAGGAGACAAGGCCCTAGTACGAGATCAGAGATACCATTGTCAGGCTCATAGAAGACTCGAGAACCGTCCTGGATACAAAATTGAGCAATACCGGGCATGACACCTTGGGTGACGATGGAGGCTTGCTCTTGAACCAATGAAGACGGCAGTCCCCGCCCAATTTCCACGTCGACTTCCATAAAACCAACTGATTCTGCAGCGAGGCCAAGACTCACATCAGACCTCAACCGCAAACCATAGGCAGTGCTATAAAACATAGATTAGCTATTATAGTAACTTAGATATAAGCATTGGAATTTCAAAGTCGGATAAAGCCCCAACAAAGCTGAGTAATACACAGTTAAATAAACAAAAGTGTGTGAAGAAAAAGCACCTCAAGACAAAGGCGGTTCCAACTCCGCCTCTTGTACAAAAGGTGCGTAATTAACTAGCCTGAGAAAGCGTTATCAGACCGCTACAGCTCGCTGGGTCACCGAGCAATCACTAATCATTATCAATGATTAGGTCTGCGGAACCGTCCGAGTCCACGAGACCCAGGTCTACGCCGTTCACGATTACCGCGTCGTTGATCGGCTGAAGACCTCTGTTTTGGGTGAGCTGCTCAACAGAACCGTAGGCGTTGAGTTCAGGCTTAGCGTATTGTTTCTTTTGCATGGGTAGTATCCTTTAGGAATTAGATTCGAAACTGAATGTTGGTAAACGCAACCCATCGACATGTCTATTATTATACGTCCACCAGCCAAAGAGAGAGGAGATAGCGGGTGAGTTCACTTATTTTTCATCTAGTTAGAGTATGAGCTTTACAGACCTCTGCAATCTGCTGTCGTAGAGGTGCTGAACCATCTCGATTGGAGAGCCACATCATCAGCGTCAGCGCGTTCCAAGCGTTAGGGGAGAGTTCTGTGATGTCTCCATCTAGCCAAGCCTGAAGGTGCTTTAACGGAAGCTCGGTTTGTGCCAAGTAGGGCTCTAGAAGATCACCAGACTGCCGAAGAACAGCTTCTAGGAGCGGCAAGTCAAACTGCTGTAAGCCCGCTATAAATAAAGCATTGGGTGTGATCTTGTGGCGTCGCCACTGAATATCAGTGGGCAGCACATCGGCCATGGCATTGCGCATGACTAAGCGGGTCCAGCCCTGGTCTAGTTTTTGTTCAGGGGGAACAGAAACACAAAATTCCAGGAGCCGCTTATCCAAAAAGGATAGCGCGTCTCGGTTTGAAAGATGGCCGAAATCTGATCTACAATTTCCAGCACAAAGCTGAAATTGCCTTCATTGAGTTGAGCACAATGAAACTCCGACTCGCGTTTAAAGGGCTTCTGCTTTTGAGAAGCTAGCCGTTGCTTCAAGCCCGTTCGTTCCACAAACTCTGGATTGAAGGACACCGCTTTAGTCGAAGCTGTACCAGTACGACTAGAGCGATGCCCCTTGAATCTAGCAATACGACCCGTGACAAAAGAACGCAGCCCCTGGGGTAACCAAGGCTTGAATAGATAGCGATAGCACAGCTTCCAAGTTGGCTGGTCAAGGTATTTGCCAATTTGGGCAATAGCCAGAACAGTACGCCACCAGCGCCGCGATTGAACAAGCTGCTCTAAGGCAGCACGGCTATGCTGCTGGATGAAATAACCAGCACTGTAACCAGTCTGCTGATTTTTTTGCGCCAGCGCCTGCGATTGTTCAATGAGCTGGGACCACTGCCCTTGCCAGGCCAACTCGCTGAGACGCGCAATGCCGTGGGAAATAACGGTATCGCCGTCATAACCATTGAGCACCACTCGCACTTGGGCATTTTGGGCCGCACGGGATAGCTCCCACATGAGATAGGCATTACCAATAAGCGGCTCCTCAATCTGCGCAAAGAGTTCCTTCCACTTGGTCAGGGGGCCTTGCAATTCAGCTTCGGTCACAAAATGCGGCTGAAATTCTCCGTGATTCAATACCGTTTCAATAAACGATCGCTCATTGGAGTCGGGTATGCTGTCACAAACATTCGAGAAGGTGTGCAATGGTGAACGGCCTTCTGTCGCCAAGAGATTGCGAGCCACACAACAGATCGAAGAAGAATCCAGGCCACCACTGAGATGAGAGCCAATGGGAAGCGCAGATCTCAGGCGACAGTTTACGGCTTCTGTAAAGTGCTCGCGCAGCAGGGCAGGATAGTCAGTTGTACTATTTAGTTCAACAGAATGATTAACTTGAAGCTTCCAATATCTGTGTATTTTGACAGGATGACTCACTTGACAAGTCAGCCAGTGGGCTGGGGGCAATCGCAGAATATTCTGATAGCTAGTAATTTCCTGATCGCTAAAATTTGAGATTAAGCAATCTCCCACACGAATTTCATTAATCTGATTGGGAACTTCGCCCAAGGCCAGGATAGCTTTAATTTCACTGGCAAAAACGAATATTCCATTTTCTTTATAGTAATAAAGCGGCCTGATCCCCATGTGATCCCGAGCGCAAAACAGGGCTTTTCGAGGGCCATCCCAAATGGCAAACGCAAAGTCACCTAGCAGATGATCGACGCAATCTTTCCCCCATTGTTGATAGGCCAACAGAATCAAGTCGCTATCCGCAAGCTGTTCTAAAGGCTGGAGCTGAGCCACAGAGAGAGCTTGGTAGAGTTCTTCTCGATTATCAATGCGGGCATGGGCGGTAATCACGCAGCCATCACGTTGACTCGGCAACCGTTCAAACAGCGACTCCGGCGTAGTATGCAACATGCAATGGCCTAGGCCCACTGGCCCAGACTGCCAGCTGTGCAGACCATCTGGGCCACGATGCTTGAGCTTTTGCAGCATCCTATCCAGATCGGCTTCAGCAACCGCAGTGCCATCCAAGCGATAGATTCCGACAATACCACTCATGGTTTAAGTCACTTGATAAAATTGGGAGAAAACCGGGGTAACACAGCATAATCCGCCAGATTGGGCAACTGCCCCAGGATCGTTTGACCTTGAAGTTCCACCCAGGCATGGGCCTGGAATGTCTCCGCTGAAGACTTGAGCACCCCGTAGCGCAACTCAGGCTGGTACCCGCGTCGTTTCAATAAAATTTCTGCCGTTAAAGCACGGGCCAAACATTTAGCACCGCCGGGACTGTAACGAGTGGCTTGTTCAATCGCCCAAACAACTGAACGCCAGCCATGACTCGTGGGAGAAACGCTAACAGTCCCCTGACGACTGCTTAGCCGAGCGACCCAGGCTTGGGACTGGGGAAAGCTCAGGAACCGCAGCGCTAACCGAATACCGTTGAGCAAAAGGTAGGTCTTAACGAGCAATCGACCGATGCGCCAGTAGCGCAATATTGCCCTAGGGATTGGGTTCATCTCGCTTGGCTTCATCGATCAACTCGATCAACTGGGCATCCTGAAATTGTTTGAGCAGCGCTTCGATATCCGGCTGACAGACCTCCCGGTTCACGTCATATTCGGCCTCTACCGCTTCACAGAGGTCATCCAGCGTGGCGGGTTGCTGAAGACGCTGCCAAATCAAGGAGCCGACTTCGTTCAGACCAAAATAGGTACCTGATACCAGGTTCATGATCACAGCTTCGTTGCCCAGCTCGGAGAAAACCTGATCGGGCGCTGCGACAAAATAAACCGGTGAGCGGGTTGGGGATGGTTCCGCCAGTGATTCGGGGTGTGGTGAATGGGGAATGGTGGTTGCAGTCATATGATTCTTTCTAGGAGGTGTAAGCGGCGGCGCAGTTCAGAACTGCTGTACTGAATCAGGCTAGTCAACCCATGGGGCGAAGCCGGACAAAATAGCCTTCGATACACTCCTTACGACTAGAGTATCTACTGATCCTGAAAGAAATGATTCACTTCATTCGTTTTTTATACCGATGCCTGTAAAAGATAAAGCTTTTAGATACGGTTAGTACGTGTTTATACTCAAGCAGATGTCTCAGCGAAGAGATTTTATGAGCAAGCGTAGGGGGCGAATGCCGTAATAAAACGGATAGAGCAGGGGCGGCAAGCCCAAGAAGCTTTGATCTTGGCTGTTGGGTACAAAAAACTCCTTCAGCAGATGGATACTGTATCGCCAGCGATCGCCCCCTTGCCTCAAGCACCTTTGCTGGAAGCGAGCAACCTGCCAAGGCGACCAAGCTTTTGGAAAACTCAGAGTCTGGAGCTGATGCTGTTGCTGCTCCCCAGGGACAACAACAGCATCGCCATGAATCAGATCTGCCAAGAGTGCTGTGATCTCGTTTTCACTGTGGGCCATGATCATGAGCGGTTGGACTGGAGGCGGAATGGGCAAGCCAAAGACCGCGAAAACCAACCGTAGCCCCAACATGACCAGCCGCTCACAATGCCACTCCAGGCTGCGTTGGACAATCAGTTCCCAGTTGAGCTCTGGGCTAGCCTTGAGGCTCATGGCCAGATCCATGATCCATTTGAGCGATCGCCAATGTTCCTTGCTGCCATGGATGCAGAGATAGATTAACCGGTCTTCAGGGCTGAGAGTATGAACCTGAAGCCCCAGACAAGACACCGGCACCGTCCGCTGCCAAACGTCCTCAAACCGCAGCCGATCGCCCAGAAAATAAGCCGGTGCCAAGCGGCAATGCAAATCTACATGGACAATGCCATTGACGAGGGCACATTCTCCCTCTTCTTGGAAATAAGCTTCTTCTGCCTGGGGGGTGAGGAACATCCAAGTGCGATCTGCAATTTCATAACCGGCTTTGTCGATCAAGAGTTGGCGAGTGCGCGCAAAATCCTCGGGTGCCACCCAAATATCTAAGTCGGTAAAAGAGCGTAGGCCAATGTTGCCATAGACAATCTGGGCGAGCATGGGGCCTTTGTAGGCGATCGCCCGAATACCATGCTCCTCTAGAAGCCGCAAGAGTTGGGCGAGGGACTGAATCAGTTTCATGCTGGTGGCCAACTGTTGCTGGGCAGCCTCGCCGCCTCAGGGAGACTGTCTTGGCAGCCTCGGGAACGGTGCCGCTGGGTTCCCCATCCAGGAGCTGATACACCAGATTTGTACATCCCTGGTGTTTTGCCAATTGCAGCATCAATGGCCAGGGCGGATCTGTGGCCCAGGGGGTCTGTGCCAAGTCCAGAGAAGAGTCCTGGAGAAAACAGCGCAGGCAGTGGCAGAGGAATTGATAGGCTCGGTCTAGTTCCGCTGGGGAGGGCGAGATCTGTGCCGGGGGGGGCAGAATCTTGAACTCTGCCACAGGCGACTGTGGAGAACTCGCCCCTAGGGAATTAAACATAGTGAAGTATCCATAGAAACCGAAATCGTAAATCCCTGGCTGAAAAATATGGCTTATCGTTCAAAGCTGAGAGACTTCAATCTGCGTTGTCACTTGCTCCAGAGGCTGGGCAGGCTGGGCAAACCGCTCCGAGAGGAGCGCTTGCAGTTGTTCCTGCATGGTGGTCAAGCCAAAGCGGTCCTGGGCAATGTCATAGGCCTGTTCGCTTATTTGTCGTAACAAGGGGCGATCGCCCCAGCAGTCCTCCAGGATCTTCGTCAGGGCAGCGGCATCACCCGGAGGGGCAAGCCAGCCGGTTTTGGCCAGGTTGGATCAGTTCCGGTA
>JAAUQQ010000149.1 GCA_012032745.1 Synechococcales cyanobacterium RM1_1_8 | reverse complement strand
CAACCCCTCTCCCCTGGTGGGAGAGGGACTTCGATTCGGCCCCCTTTCTCCATTTTATGGAGAAGGGGTTGGGGGATGAGGTTGGCCCAAGCTAGCCTGAGAACTTCTGCTCTGATGTGCTAGGCCAAGCCGGTGAGGTTCGCTTAAGTTCAACCATTCGGCATCTAGCGCTGGGGCGGACGGCGTTGGGGCGGATAAGCCATTCCCGATCCGCCCATGGTTGGTTTCTAGGCGTTGGAAGGTTTGGGCTTGAGGCGCTGACTCCAGGCGATGGAAGGGCGTTCGCTCAGCCACCAGAGCAGCGTCGCTGTCACGAGGGAGGCAGCTACGGCGGCCATAACGATGGTGCTATCGGCCAGTAGCCCCTCTCCAAGCAGCTTGCGGCCCAGAAAAATCACGGCTCCGGCAATGGGCACGTGGATCAAATAGAGGCTGTAGGAAACACGGCCGAGGAATTGCATGATCGGATCGGCGAGCCATTGGCCCAGCTTTTGCAGCCGCGCCGTTTGCAATAGGCCGATCGCCGAAAACACCGCCGTCATCGCAAATTCATCCTGGTGGGCGATCGCTCCGCCCAGAATGACAGCACCATAGCCATAAAACATCAGCGGAGAGAGGCGCTGGACCCAGCACCAGTAGGCAAAGGCTCCGAGCAGAAAGGCATAAATTTGGTGGACAAACCACACGGGGCGCACCGTGGCTTCAATGAACAGCGGGCAGAGGGCGGCAGCGAAGCCGCCGAGGCAAAAAATGAACTGGCTGGAGCGCCGATGAAATTGCTCCGCCTGTGCGGTTTGGCCTTGGGGCTGGGGCTGATCGGCCAGCGCTGGGACCAGAATTGGGCAAGCCAGAGGAGGCCGCAAAACAGCAGATAAAACTGCATTTCGAGGCAGAGGGTCCAGTAGACCTCGTTGATGTGGCCTAGGCCAGCACATCTTGCAGATACAACAAATGGGCAAACAACGATGGCAGGCTGGGCAGGGCCAAGGGCTCGCCCTTGACCTGGGCGGGCGAGCGGGCGGCGATCGCGATCGCCGCCACCATGGAAGCATAATAGGGCGGGCTCAACCGCACCCAGCGACGCAGGGTAAAATTCTGAACGTAGGCCCGATCAATTTTCACTTGGCGCAGGGAGTAGCTGATCACAAACCCGCTCAGCACAAAGAAAATAGCCACCCCCAGGCTGCCTTTTTCGAACAGCAGGAGCCTCAGAGGCTGGGGCAAGGCAGCGGCGAGGACAGGGACACTGGCAGCGCTGATGTGAAAAACACGACCCAAAGCGATGCAAGGCCCCGCAGGCCATCTAAGAAATAAAAATGGGTGGGGCGAGGTTTAACAGCACTGCTTGGGGCCGGTAGTGCAAGCGTGGGAGAAACCATACTGGATGCTGGGCTGAGGAGAACAGGGGCACCCCTGGGGCCAATTTAGGTTAATCACTGGCCCCAGGGATGCTTGGTTAAGCTTTCACCTGGGGGCCTAGATCTCCCGAAAACCCGCTGCTCCTCATCCAAGGTTTACAGCGGAGTCGCGGGGCGAAACCAGGGAATTTGACCGATTCATCGCCACAACGACGGGCTTCGGTGTTTCGATTCATACTGGGTTTGGGGCAGGCGATCGCGACCTCAAATCCACAAAAAATTGGCCCACCCGTTCCCAGGCAGACCAAGGTATCGTCTTAGAGCGTTTGAAGCGAGGGAGCTAGGCCTACAAGAGCCCCCCAGCACGGGGACCGCCTAGGAACAGCCACAGCGGCAGCCAGCTCCGCAGATTCCACAAATGCTAGGAGGAATGCTTACTCGACCAGATCCGGGTAGACATGCCCCAGACATATATGAAGCCCTCAGCAGCCCGATGGTCGAATTTATCCTCCGCGCCGTAGGTCGCCATATCATCGCTGTAGAGGGAATTGTCCGACTTGCGGCCCACAATGGTGGCACTGCCCTTCTGGAGCTTGATCCGCACCGTGCCGTTCACCCACTGCTGGGTGTCTTGGATAAAACTATCCAGGGCGCTCTTGAGCGGGCTGTACCACTGGCCGTTGTATACCAGCCGGGCATAGGTTTCCTCAATGCCTCGCTTGTATTGTGTGACATCGGCGGTGAGGGTGATGCTCTCTAGGTCCCGGTGGGCCTGGATCAGGGTCAATAGCGCCGGAGCTTCGTAGATCTCGCGGGATTTGATGCCCACCAGGCGGTTTTCCAACATGTCGATGCGGCCAATGCCGTGGCCTCCGGTGAGGGCGTTGAGCTGGGAAATCAGCGCCACGGGGGAGTAGGCTTGGCCATCTAGGGTGACTGGAACGCCCCGCTCAAAGCCGATTTCCACATAGGTGGGTTGATCGGGGGTTTGGGCGATCGCCCGCGTCATCTCAAACACCTCCTCCAAAGGTTCAACCCAGGGATCTTCCAAATAGCCCGCTTCGACGCTGCGGCCCAGCAGATTCTTGTCGATGCTGTAGGGCGAGGATTTTTTGACCGGAGCTGGGATGCCATGCTTCTCGCCATACTCAATCGCCGTGGGCCGATCAAAGCCCCATTCCCGCGCGGGCGCAAGCACCTTGATTTTGGGATTGAGCGCCGCAATGGAAACATCAAAGCGCACCTGGTCATTGCCCTTGCCGGTGCAGCCATGGGCCACCGCATCTGCGCCATGTTCCGCCGCCGCTTCCACCAACATCTTGGCAATCAGCGGGCGAGCCAAGGCCGTGGAGAGCGGGTATCGGTTCTCGTAGAGAGCATTGGCCTGGATGGCGGGGAAGGCATAGTCGCGAATGAAGGTCTCGCGGGCATCCTGCACCAGAGACACCGAAGCGCCTGCATCCAGGGCTTTCTGTTGAATTGGCCCCAGTTCTTCACCCTGGCCCAGATCGGCAGCGAGGGTGATCACCTCCTCCACCCCCCATTCATTTTTTAAGTAGGGAATACAGACCGATGTGTCCACGCCCCCTGAGTAGGCCAAGACAACCTTTTTCGCACGCCCCATACTGTCTCCTAAACGCTATAAATGGTTGAACCGAAGTGGGATAATTCTGAGCCAATGAAAATTTGGCAAGCTCTATCTTACAGTCCCGTTTCGGTAGAAGCTGTTTCAGGAGCCGCAGTTTTGTGGGGCAGGCTTTGTAGGCTCTACTGCTCGAACTGGGTTCCTGGAATTCGGGTTGAGTGGGATCTTGATTTCTGGGATCTTGATTTCTGGGATCTTGATTTCTGGGATCTTGATTTCTGGGCATCCACTGGGAGGACATCCATGGCGGGGCTGAGATCCAGCGACAGCACAGCATCCTCATGGCCTCTGAATCACGTTCTTTGTTTTGTGGAGCCCCAGGCAACTGACCATGGTGACCGCTGTTATTACCCTTAATATTGGGCTGGCGCTACTCTGCCTCTGGGCAGCTTGGCAACTGTGGAGGCTGGGCCAAACCCTGCGCCAGCTACGCTGGATGTTAGGGGATGTGGCCCGTAACACCGAAGCCGGACTGCGGGGGGCCACCGATGCTTTGGTGGCGGGCCAGCAGAGCACCCAGCGGCTGCGGTGGCGCTATCGCCATGCCAATCAGCAGCTCAGGCAGTTGCAGCGGCTGTTAGTCTGGGCCAGTTGGGCTGAGGGGTGGCTGCGCCGTTCTGGGCCGGGCGATCGCACCCACTCACACCGAAACCACTAAACCACACCCACTAAACCACACCCATCCACGGATCTCTGGCAAGCAGGTCTTCACAGCAAGGTTAAGTCATGGCTGAACGAAAATCAGGAGGATTATTGGGGGGTCTGCTGCTGGGCGGTGCCCTCGGCGCAGTGGCAGGCCTACTCATGGCCCCGAAAACCGGCAAGGAAACGCGGCGGCTGTTGCGCCAGTCTGCGGATGCCGTACCGGAACTGGCGGAGGAGCTGGCCTCCAGCTTGCAGCTCCAAGCCCATCGGCTGTCCGATACGGCCCTGCAAAACTGGGATGGGACGCTGGAGCGCTTGAAGGATGCGATCGCGCCGGGGTAGAAGCGGGCCTGGAGGACAATCGCCGTCGCCAGGAGCCGCCCACCACGCCTGCAACGGCAACCCCTGAAACGCCGACTCAATCCCCCCAGCGGGATGCTCAACCCTAGACGGACGCTGTGCAAAACCCTCTGCTCTGGCTCGGTCTATCGCTGTTTTTGGTCGCTGTTTGTCTGGTGGCGGTGCTGCTGGTGGCAATTCCAGTCATCCAGGAGCTGGCCCGCACGGCCCGAAGTGCCGAAAAGCTGCTGGACATGCTGGCGCGGGAGCTGCCGCCGACGCTCCAGTCCCTGCGCAATACAGGGGATGACCTCAGCCAGCTCTCGGGCCAGGTCCATGAGGGGGTGCGCAGCGCCAGCCGGGTGGTCAGCCAGGTGGACCAAAGCCTGGGGGCAGTGCGCCAGCAGACAGAGACCGCCAAGCGCAGCAGCCTGAGCCTGGTGGTGGGCCTACAGGCCGCCTGGCAGAAACTGCGAGAGCCCCAGCCTGAAGAAGCGTGGGATGATCGTGGAGATGGGGATAATCGTGGAGGTGGAGATGATCGTGGGGAGCCCTGAAAACTAGCCAACAGCGCCCGACAGCCCTGGGGCCTGGGCCGAACCGGGCAGGGGCAGATGCTGCCGCAACAGCTCAGAGCGATGGGCAAACACATCCTCCTCCGAAAACTGCTGGCCGCTGCGGGCCGCTGCGCGGACGAGCTGACAGAGGCGATCGCGATCCTGGGCCAACTCAATCACCCGATCCGCAAGCTGCTGCCACTGGTGAAGCGGCACAAACTCGCCCCCGCCATGGTCGGCCACCAGGCCCTCGGGATAGGCGCTGCCATAACCGGCGATCGGCGTCCCCACCACCAAAGACTCCACCAAACAGCGCGGCGACTCCGGCGTCTTGTGGCAAAACATCAACAGGTGGTGGCGACGCATCTGATCGAGCACCACATGATGCTCCCCTACAAAACCGGGCATCTCAATGATCGAAGCCACCCCCAGCTTCTCCGCCAGCGCCTTCATCTCCCCAAACAGGGGACCATCCCCCAGCCAGGTGGCCTCCACCTCCAGCCCAGCTTGGTGAATGCGGTGAATGGCGCGCACCCAGTCCAGGGGGCCTTTCATCTCAGCGGCACGGCCCATGTAGCAAATGCGCAGGGGAACCTGGGCCGCTAACGCGTCCAGCTTGGGTTGGAGCTGCTCCATGGAGATCTGGTCCGCCCGGCTGGTGTGAACATCGTAGACGCAGTAGGAATTGGGGCAGTCCCCCTGGAAGACGCTGAAGGTCTCCTGCCCCTGGAACAACCCGAGATGGGAGCGACGCACAATGGAATGCTGGTAGTAGCGCATCAAAGGCACCATCACCAAATATTTGAGCTGGTTGTACCAGGGCTCACTGTGGATCGTGCGCCAGGTAATGTCATATTCGACCCGGTCGATCCAAATGGAGTAGGGGCGATCCTGGCGCTGGGCCTCCTGGGCCGCCAGGGCAGGCCAGTCGCCAATCAAGGTGCTGGGGGAAAAGCAGAGGTAATCGGCTCGATCAATGATCTGGCCGAGCTGCTGCCGGGTGCGGCGATAGCTGAGCAGAAAATCCGTCAGACCATAGGCCCAGGGCAGGGGGACCAGGGTCAGTTGCCCAGCGCAAGGGAGGGTCGCAACGGCCTGCCAATTTAGGGAGGGCTGGACCTGCTCCTGGGCCGCAGGCATCAGGGGAGAGGCCATGATCACATGGTCAAACTGTTCGGTCCAGCGCATCAGTCCCTGGCAGGTCTGGCTGTCAAAGCCCAACAATCCGTCTCTGCTCTGGAAGGGGACGGGCATGACCAGCAGGAGGGTTGTTCCAGCGGTGGCCTCTCCCTTCCCAGAGGTGAGGCAGGCATCTGATGGCTGCCCTGGGGCCTGGCTGGCTGTCCGATGGGATATCAGATCGGGCCTTTGATCTCGCGGCTGAGTCTTTGCCTGGCTGGCTGGGCCTGTGGGGGCTGGGCCTGTGGGGGCTGGGTTGGCTTGGGTCTGCACTGTACTCCACACCTTCTTGCAAGCGGGTTGTCTGACTTGGGGATGATTTGGCCCAGTTGATTGGTCCAGTTGGGCCGGGGGTAAAAAGATTGGTTACCCAGTCCCATCCCCCCCAGCAGCCATTGGGGGGTCACAACCGGAAAGCAAGAAAAATGTAGCGCTGGGATTTATCTAATCCCGAGTTTTGTAAAAATCTAGCGAGTGGATACCGCACCCCCCGCGAACTACGGAGATGCGGATGCCCTGGGCTGGGGACTGGTCCCTAGAGACAGCCCTCTCCTTGCAGGTTTCCCCCCTCTGCTCCAAATCCTGTGGAGACCCATCCCTTGGCCGGAGCGGTGATGTAGACCCATTGGCGCAGGCCCTGGACATCGGGGCTGCTGGCTCGCCGTTGGGTGAACTGAAAGGTGTAGTTGCCGGGGCGAATGGAGCCGATCACGCGGCTGCCCTCCAGGCTAGGCTGGTCTCGCACAATCAGCCCAGCCTCAGGCAGAACGGCGCAGACTGCGCGGCTGATCGAACCGTTCTCGCCGATCGCCCCCCCAGCGGTCGGAGTCGGTCTGGGCGCTGGCATTCTATTGCCCGTCGGGCTGGGAATCGTCGGGCTGGGAAGATTGGCAGCGGCGGATCCCTGGCCTGGCGGGCAGGGGGTGGTGCGATCGCCCCGCAAAAACTGACCCTGCACCCAGCCAGCCTGGGGCGCAACGATCCGAGCCCAGCCCTCACCGCTGCCCGCCCCGAGGATAACCGTGACCTCCTTGGCCAAAATCCCCACAGCATCGCTGGTGAGGTTCGGCTCGGGGTAGACCCCAATCTGGGCCAGGGTAATGCGACAGCCCGTTGGACCGGCGGCGGGGGCCTGGGCGGCGGCCTGGGCGGCGACAGGGGTGGGCCAGAGGAGAGTCGGAGAAAGGGCGATCGCGGCCCCCATTAATCCGGTTAATCCGGCTAGGCCCAGCGATGGGGAGAAGAGGGTGGAAGCCATTTAAGTAAATTCCTACAACCAACAGCAGAGTCTTTAAAGCAAGGGCCCTTGAAACAAGCGTCTTGGAAACAAGAATCTTGTCTGTCAGCGCCTTCAAGCATGACCAAGGGGCCCATCCTCAAAAACAGCGTCACCAAGACAGCGTCACCAAGACAGCGTCATCAAGACAGCGTCATCAAGACAGCGTCACCGGGGGGGGGGGTAGATATCAGCCTAACGGTATCAGCCTAGCGCTCCGGAGGGATCACCAAGGAATTATAGATAGACAGCTATCTAAATGGCATCTAAACGTCATCTGGACGCGCTTCAGCCATTGCCCCACAGAAATCTTGCCATCCGGATGTTGATCAACGACTGCCACTTTTTGAACCATGGATAGATTGCACCTTCCCCCCCTCAGCCCCAACCTCCCCCCGGCCAGCGCGAAGCAGAGATTGAAAAGAGCAGCCTGGCACTGGCTGGGGGGGCACATGGCTGGCCCTAACCCCCCTCATGGGCCAAGCCTGCCTCTCTCCCGCTTCAGCCCAAACGCCAGCTCCAGGGCCAATTCCAGCAGCCCTTCAGCCTCCTGCGCTGAAGTCCTCTGCCCAGCGTCCCAGCCAGTCCAGCAGCCAGTCCAGCAGCCAAAACAGCAGCCAGTCCAGCAGCCAAAACAGCAGCCAAAACAACAGCCAGTCCAATAGCCAAAACAGCAACCCGCGAACCTACTTCGCCAACAACCGACTCTCCTTCATCCCTCCCCCCGGCTTTACGCCCCTCAGCTCCGCCGAAATCGCCACAATCTTCCCCGGCACTGCTCCCCCCCAGCACGCCTATGCCACCAGCCAGAGAGATGGCCTGGTCAGTATCAGCATCACCGACATCCCCCTTGCCCCCACAGATCTCCCAGACCTCCGAACCTACCTCGTGGGCTTCCTCGAAACTTCCGTACCGGGCTTTCAGTGGCTAGAGCATGACCTCGCCAAGCTGGGAGGGCAGGACTGGATCAAGCTAGAGTTCCTCAGCCAGACCCCCGAGGGGCAAATCCACAATGAAATGTACATCACCAGCCTCGAAGGCAAGCTCCTCGGCTTCAACTTCAACGCCACCTCAGCCACCAACCCAGAACTCCGCCCCCAGCTCCTAAATAGCCGCAATTCGATTCAGCTCAGGTCACGCCCCATGGCCGACCCAGACCAATCCCCCGGCCAGTAAGCGCCTGATCACGTTTTCAGAAGCACTGCCTTGTTCGGGGGCGGCGATCGCCTGGGTTATGGGGGTCACCAATTGGCTCGACAACTGCATTTTTACGGAGATCTTTATGGGGGGTTAATCCCCTTATGGGTCAAACCCCTGAGGGGTAATATTTTTTCTTTTGAGTGTTAATTCCCCTGGGGGGCTGGGCACCTTAATAGAGTCAACCCCCTGCAAGAGAAAAAGGTGAATTCCATGGCTCTTTTTTCCCAGATCAATTTCAACCTCACCCTCGAAATGCCATCCAAAGAACAACAATGGAGAGGCTCTGAACGCTAAATTTTAGACCGAGAATAAAGGCGAAAGTGGTCGCGGCACCACTAGGCAGATAGAGCACAGCCTTGTCTAGAAGGCTGGCTACTGTCTCTGCAAAAGTCCCTGCAAAACAGGCACATAGCAAAGGCGTACTCAATAGCTGAGCACGCCTTTTTTGTCAGGTTTCTGACAAGATTCTCCGGATCAAGCATTCTCCGGATCAAGCATTCCCCGGATCAAATATTCCCCGGATCAAGCATCCGCCGAGGAGCACCCAACTTCAGCACTACTGCTTAATCACAGGCATATCCCGAGGGATCGTTTGCAAGCTGTACTGGAAGTCACTCGGGCCAGTATGGCTAGAGAGCTGCGCCAGCTCCCTCAGCTCCATCGTGCCCGCATAGAGCTGACCGTTGATTTCCCAGCTCGGGTAACTCTGGACCTGGGCAGCTTGGCAGGCTTGGGGCTGGGCATCCAGTCCATCCGGGGAGCATTCCACCGTTGGAATGAGCTTGAAAGCCTCCTTGCCAAATAGCTGGCGCTGCTCGTAGCAGTGGGGACACCACCAGGCACTATATTTTTTGGCCCCGATCGCCTTCAAATGTTCCGCCAGGGCGATTTCTGCTGGGCCTGAAG
Organism: Synechococcales cyanobacterium RM1_1_8; assembly: GCA_012032745.1. Classification (GTDB taxonomy): domain Bacteria; phylum Cyanobacteriota; class Cyanobacteriia; order PCC-9006; family JAAUQQ01; genus JAAUQQ01. The sequence continues at coordinate 2,342 of JAAUQQ010000149.1, read as the reverse complement.
TCGTCGTCGCTTCCGCCGAAGGATTATTGGCGGGCTGGGCCTGGTAAACCGCAGCCCTGACGCCGCTATCGCCCCCCGAGGCATAGATCCCCAGCGTCGCGATCAAGGTGATCATGGCAACAATAATGCCTTGAAAAAACAGCTTACCCCCATCTTCCCAATGGCGTCCCAAGAGGGTCAGCACCAGCAGCGACAGGCTCATGGCCGCAGAGCCCACACAGTAAATGCAGAACGCCTTCAGCTCCGTCGTCAGCAAATACATCAAGTAGCCGCTGAACACCGTCATGGCCGCCCCGCCCCAAAACAGCAGCGTCCAGGTCCAATCTTCCAGCTTTTGCTTCAGCTCAGCTTTGCTATCCTCCGCAATCACCAGGGGCGCGAGGGCAAAGCCCGCCATGGCGATGTAGGCCAAACAGCCGAACAGGGCCAAGGGTTGATTGAAAACGGTGGCATAGTCGCTGGCCAGCACCTGATCGCAGCCCTTAATCGGACAGGCAGCGGCCCCATTGCTGAACTTGACATAGGTTAAATACCCCGTGAGGGCAGCGCCAGCGGTGGCGATGCCACCGATCAGGTAGCGCGACCAGCGTTGAATCCAGGAGGTTTGGCGACGGCGTCTCATAGGAGCAAGGGTGAGATTAGGGGGCAAATGAAGCAGAGAATTTTCACTTCACATATTAGACATAGACGCTGGCAATGGCATTAGGCTCCCTGGCGGGGGCCAAGTTGAAAAAAAACGGGAACCGCCGGGGGACTGGGGAGCCAGAGTTGAAGAAACATTACTACTTCGGACAATTGTCAGGACTGAACCAGACGGCTTCTGGTAAAGATGAGTATCTTAGTAGGCGTAATTGTGCATTTGTCCAGACCCTCTGACCCAGATCGTGGGTTTAGCTAGATTGGTCTGAAAACCAGTCTAGCCAAACCCCAGGCCTAGCCGATCTCACCATGCTTTGGGATGCATCGGTAGTGGTGCAATCAGGAGAGCATTCTCAATGACTAAAACTGTTTCTGGGAAGGCCTCCCAGCCCCCCTTTAGCCCTGGCGAATCCACACAGTTGCAACCTCGTCCTGCTTGGCTGTCGGCTCCGGGGGGCCAAGGGCAGCACCCCCAGCTCTCGGCATCCGCCTTGTCTCCGGTGCGGGGGCGGGTGGCGGTGTTTATTGATGGCCTGAGCCTGTTTTTGAGCGCCAAGCAGTTGGGCATAGAGATCGATTATCAGCAGCTCCTCCGGTATTTGTCCCGTCGGGGGCAGTTGCTCCATGCATTTTTCTATGCCGGTATTGATCAAGAACTGGACAGCTCCCGTCAGCAAGGCTTCCTGACCTGGATGCGTCACCATGGCTATCGGGTGGTGACCAAGACCGTGCAGCATTTTCCCGATGGCAACCGGAAGCTGGATATTGATGTGGAGATCGCGGTGGATATGATGAAGCTAGCGCCGAGCTGCGACACGATGGTGTTGGTCAGTGGAAATGACACATTGACCTACGCGGTGCGGCGGGTGGGCGAGCGGGGGGTGCGGGTGGAACTGCTGGCCCTGAACGGGTTTACGGGACCAGCGCTGCTCAATTGGGTGGATGACTATACCGATTTGACCTCGATTCAAGCGGAGATTTCCCTGGGGCATCGGGGCTGAGGTCGGGGTTGAAACTTGGGTTGAAATGTCGAGACAAGCGCAATGGCAATGAATGCAGCTCCCCTGGAGCAGGATCGCGATCGCCAGTGGTGGACCCAGCAATGGCTCGACCTGATCAATTCCTATCGCTTCAAAAAACGCCTGGAGCGGGGCTGGCGCTATGCCCGCGAGGGCAATGTGCTGTCCATTCGCTTTCAGGAACAAAAGGTACTGGCCACGGTCCAGGGAACCGAAGCTGAGCCCTATCGTCTTTCGCTTTGGCTGGATCCCCTCAGCGATGAAGATTGGTCCTTTGTGGTGGAATCGCTCTCGAAGAAGGCCATTTTTTCAGCCAAGCTGCTGGCCGGGGAGATGCCCACCAACATTGAGGAAGCCTTCGCGGCCAATGGCCTGCGGCTGTTTCCATTCAACCTAGCCGAGATTCACTCTCGCTGCAGCTGCCCAGACAAGGCCAATCCCTGCAAGCACATCAGCGCGGTGTATTACCTGCTGGGCGATCGCTTCAGCGAGGATCCCTTCATTCTGTTTCAACTGCGGGGCCGCACTCGGGAGCAGCTTCTCCAGGGGCTGCGTCGCCAGCGTCGGGTGGGCGATCGCCCACCCAGCCCCCCAGCCACCCACGGGCCGGGCTTGGAAAACTTCTGGACTGCTATGACGGAGCCCTTGGAGTCCAGCTTGGTGGTCATTTGCGTCCTTCGGGGG
>JAAUQQ010000148.1 GCA_012032745.1 Synechococcales cyanobacterium RM1_1_8 | reverse complement strand
GCCCCCGCTGCCCCCGCTGCCCCCGAGCCGCTCCTCCAAGTTCCCCAGCAGCAAGCAAAAAAACAGCCCCGGCAGGGCAAATCGCAGCCAGCGCTCCGGCAAAAACGCCCCAAACTGATAGCCCAGGAGCGTTCCAATATTCCAAGCCCCCCAACAGGCCAAATGGAGCCCCAGAAAAAAGCCAAAGCTCCGTGGCTGCTTGAGGCTGGACTCCAGGGCAAAGGTCTCATCCACCAGCCCCTGGCACAGGATCCACCGCTGCCACCGAGGCAAATGGCCATAGCGCCGCTGGGCGGCCAGGCTCATGGGCAGATGGCGCAGATTGATCACCACCACCGTCGCCAGGGCCGCCCCCGTCGAAAGCCCCTGCATCAGCGCCTCTAGCAGGGCAAACTGGGAAGCCCCAGCAAACAGCCAGAGGGAAAATCCCATCGTGCTGCCCAGGGAAATCCCAGACTTGAGCGTCAGCGCGCCAAACCCGATCGCGATTGGCAAGAACCCCGCGACGATGCCCGCCCCGGCGATCGCCCCCTGTCCTAAGCCTTGTAAGCCAGTCTTTGACGCCATATTCCCCCTTGGCAGCTTTAGTTGATAGGCTTGGCGATGGCACACTTTTCAATGGCACCTTTTTAATGGCACCTTAAAGTGCGGTGGTCCGAATTCTGGTTGAATATCAGCAGCAATACGGAAGGACGATCTCAGCCTGCCCAGGGCTTGTTTCCCAAGACGCTTATTCTCGACGCTTATTCTCCAAGACGCTAGATCCTACCCCATGAGAATCGCACTCTTCACCGAAACCTTTCTCCCCAAGATCGACGGCATCGTCACCCGCCTCAAGTACACCGTCGAGCATCTCCAACGCCAGGGCCACCAGGTGATTGTCTACTGTCCTGAGGGAGGGCTGAGGGAATATTGTGGAGCCCAGGTCTATGGTGTCAAGGGCTCGCCCCTGCCCCTCTACCCCGAGCTCAAGATGGCCTTTCCCCGGCCTTCGGTGGGCAAGTCCCTGGAGCTGTTTAAGCCGGATTTGATCCATGTGGTCAACCCCGCCATCCTCGGCCTGGGCGGAATTTACTACGCCAAGAAACTGGATATTCCCCTGGTGGCTTCCTACCACACCCATCTGCCCAAATACCTGGAGCACTACGGTCTGGGAATGCTAGAGCCGCTGCTGTGGGAGCTGCTCAAGGCAGCCCACAACCAGGCCTTGCTGAACCTCTGCACCTCCACGGCCATGGTCAAGGCGCTGGATGAGCACGGCATTGAGCGCACGGACCTGTGGCAGCGGGGCGTCGATACGGAGCTGTTCCGCCCTGAGCTGGCCAGTGGGGAAATGCGCGATCGCCTGTCCCAGGGCCACCCTGAAGCCCCGCTGCTGCTCTACATCGGTCGCCTCTCCGCCGAAAAAGAAATCGACCGCATCAAGCCCGTGCTCGAATCCATCCCCGGCGCACGCCTCGCCCTCGTCGGCAACGGCCCCCACCGAGAGGAATTGGAAGCCCATTTCGAGGGCACCCCAACCCACTTCGTCGGCTACTTAGAAGGGGATCAACTGGCCTCCGCCTACGCCTCCGCCGATGCGTTTATCTTCCCATCGCGCACTGAGACCCTGGGCCTGGTGTTGCTAGAAGCCATGGCAGCGGGCTGTCCGGTCATCGCAGCCAATGCGGGCGGCATCCCCGACATCGTCACCGATGGCGAGAACGGCTTCCTGTTCGAGGTGACGGGCGACAATGCCACAGACGACAACGCCATGATCGAAGCAACCAAGCTGCTCCTCGCCAACCCACACCAGCGCCAGCAATTCCAAACCGCCGCCCGCACCGAAGCAGAGCGCTGGAACTGGGCTGCGGCCACGGGCCATTTAGTCAGCTACTACGACCAGGTACTGAATCTAGACACCATGCCCAAGGCAGCCTAGGGCAGCATTGCTGGCTGCAAGGTTTTAGCCAGCAATGAACAGCGGGTCATTCGGGTTACCTAACCTCTCTACATAAAAATCCATTACGCCCCCCTGCCCGCCATGGCCCCCAACCCCTACCTCGAAATCACCGTCGAAGCCTTGGCCCAGCGCCTCGCCGAGGCCGAGCCGGGAACGCTGCAACTGATTGATGTGCGCGAGCCCCAGGAGGCTGAGATTGTCTCCCTAGAAGGGTTTGAACTCTTGCCCCTGAGCCAGGCCCAGCAGTGGGCTGGGCAGGTTCGCGATCGCTTCAACCCCACCACCGAAACCCTGGTCCTCTGCCACCACGGCCTGCGCTCCGCCCAGATGTGCCAGTGGCTGGCATCCCAGGGCTTCACCCAGGTCAAAAACATCAGCGGTGGCATTGATGCCTATGCCCGACGCATCGATTCCGCCCTGGCGCTCTATTGATGGGTGGGGCCGCTCACCTGGGTATCGCCTTGATAAAGCTACGATGTCGCTCCAAAGTGGGGGCAGGCGTTCTGGCGTTCAGGCCCTGCCCCATCCGCCGCCATCTGCTATGTTTGAAGCAGAATCAAGATTATCTTTACGCAACCATAACTTTAGATAAGACTCGATAAGATATAAGTCCCACTCCTCGGTTGTTCTGCCATGGCCCCACGGGTGATCCTCAACCGCCGCCACGAACAGGTTCTCAAAGCCACCGTTCAGCACTACATCGCCACGGCAGAGCCCGTGGGTTCCAAGGCGATCGCCCAGGGCTACGACTTCAGCGTCAGCCCCGCCACCATCCGCAACGCCATGGGCTGGCTGGAAAAAGCGGGCCTGCTCTACCAACCCCACGTCTCAGCCGGGCGGGTGCCCTCCGATTCGGGCTACCGCATCTACGTCGATCAGCTAATCTCAGCCCCACCGCCCCAGGTCCAGGATCTGGGCCAAACCCTCAGCCAGCGCATCGGCCTGGGCAACTGGAGCACCGAAGCCCTGCTGCGGCGCACCGCCCAGATCCTCTCGACCCTCAGCGGCTACATCGCCCTGGTGACCCTGCCCCAGCAAACCGGAGCGCGGCTGAAGCATTTTCAGCTCGTGCCCATGGAAGGTGGTCGGGCCATGTTAGTGGTGGTGACCGATAACTACCAAACCCACTCCACGGTGTTCGACATTCCAGGCTGGGATCCCGAAACCATCACCCCCGCCTTGGAAGCGCAGATTCGACAGGACTTGGAGCGGGTCTCGAACTGCTTGAACCGCCAGCTCCAATCCCAGCCCTTCAGCCAGCTACACAACCTGGATTGGCAGGCGCTGGATCGCTCAGTGGAACGCTACCGCGAGGCCATCTGTTCATTCTTGATTGCCTTGGCCGATAGCTACAAGGTGCCTCAGCTGACTCAAATTTTGATGAGTGGCATTTCCGAAATTCTCCATCAGCCGGAGTTTAATGAACTAGCCCAGCTCCAAACCATTATTCATCTCCTGGAAGAAGAACAAGAGCTGCTCTGGCCGTTGATTTTTGAAACCGATGAAGCTGCCGAGCAGCGGTCTAATTCTGGGGCTCACTTGCGATCTAGCTCCCGTGCGGGCTCTAGTTCTGGCCCGCGTGCCCATCAGCGTGTCTCCGTCTACATTGGCACGGAGAATCCCCTGGAGCCGATGCAGGCCTGCACGCTGGTTTCAGCCCTCTATCACTGTGGGGATGAGCCTGTGGGCAGCGTGGGGCTGTTGGGGCCGACGCGGATGGATTATTCGGTGGCGATCGCCTCGGTCGAAGCCACCGCCGCTTATCTCTCCGAGGCCCTGCGCTAGACAATTGTTCTCAGCAATGGGGATTCAATGAAAGCAACTAGCCTGCTGCGCCAAGTCCTACACTCCTGAGCTTCGTTGAGTGATCTTGTCAGGGGCTTGCTTTGTAAAGAATCTTACTTTATAAAGACAGTAGGCGTCAGTATCGCTGCAACCATAAAGTTAAGAAGAAGTTATCTTTTGACTAAGCCTTGCCCTGTTTGATGTACGCTATCGTACAGGATACTTAGTTGACCGATTGGCCCTGTTCTGTCATGGAGCGATAGATACTTGTAGCCCTTGCAGAACGAAGGATTGGTAACTTTTTAGAGAAAATCGTCAGATAGTCCTGGTGCAAGGGTTTCAAGGGTTCATCATCCTTGGGAACACAGTCTTTGGGACACAGTCTTTGGGACATAGTAATAACTCCTTGCCACGGAAAATCATTCAAGGCGAGATCAGATATGGAAGAATGGTCTGTTTTTATGGATATTGAAATTAATACCGATGGGAGCTCACCTGAGGAATCCGAATGCGAGTCCGTCAAACAGCAACTGCGACCGGCTAGACAAGACTCCCATAGCAATAATTTTCGACCGACGGTAGCAGCAGCTCAAGAGATCAGGTGGCGGCTCACACCAACGAGCTTGTGCTCGAAGCTGCTGAAAGTTTCAGCCTTTTGGGTTGTGATGAGCGCGTTGACCCAGGCATACTTGTCCCTACTGCCGAACTACCCACTCGCAGCAAGCCTCGGACGTTTTTTTTAATGTCAATGGTGAGCAAAGTTTTCCGGCAGTCTATTCAACACTGCTCTTGTTGGTGAGTGCGACTTCCCTGTTTTGGATATCCAACAACTCAATGCTCGCGACTCCTCGACAAGCTCGTTCTTGGAAACTCCTATCGGGTATTTTTTTGTATCTAAGCGTGGATGAGCTGATGTCTATCCATGAGATCTTTATTGAGCCAGTGAGGGGGGCTTTGAACGTTAGTGGTGTCTTTTACTACGCCTGGATTATACCGGCGATCGCTTTGGTCTCGCTCTTTTTTCTGCGGTTTTTCCGGTTTTGGCTAAGCCTGCTGACCCCTGTACGGCTGTTGTTTGGCCTGGCGGCTGCACTCTTCCTCGGGGGATCTATTGGCATGGAAATGGTTGGCGGCTACTACGTTTCAATTGCACAACCAGACTGGATCTACCGTCTCATTCACCATGGGGAAGAGTTCCTGGAGATGGCCGGAATCTCCGTTTTTCTGTCTGCCCTGGTCCAGTTGGTCTGCATCAAAACCGGGCAATCTTCAATTCAGCCAGCTATCGCCTTTGGGATTAAAGGCGCTGATTGATGGAAACATTGAAGGTTCTCCCTGGCCCCATAGCGTTTATGGTGCTGGCGAGAGGCAAAATGGCATGGAAGCTTCATTAGGTAAGGATTTCTTGCACCTCACCAGTTCGGGAAAGGCTATGGCTGCCGTAGATTAAGTCCATCGCCTGTACTTTTACTCAGATACCTCTGCGCGGAGAACTGGCCCAATCTGGCTGATTGGCTCCTGCCTCGTTGAATTTGGCGCATTCTTAAACATCCTCCTAAGCAGCTGTGGCAAAAGATTTGCCAGCCAACCAACCCTAAAAGTCAGCCTTCACAGACCACTAGCTTTTCTTGCCAAAGCGCCGCTGCAAATCTTCGAGACTGGCGGGTTTAGTCGCTGGCTGGGCCTGGGCGGCAGATTTTTGTGACTTAGCTCCCGGTCGGGGTTTGGGCCGCTGGCTGGAGGGCTGGGGTTGGCTGGGGCGATCAGTACTGGCTTGGTTGGCCCCGGCAGTCACCGCACCACTTGCTCCCGCAACTGCCTTGATCGATAGGCCAATGCGCTTGAGTTTGACATCGACCTCCATCACCCGCACCTTGACCACCTGGCCCACCTTGACCACTTCCTTGGGATCGCTGACAAAGCGATTGGCTAACTGGGAGACATGGACCAAACCATCCTGGTGAACCCCCACATCCACGAAAGCCCCAAAATTCGCCACATTGGTGACAATGCCCTCTAACTCCATGCCTTCGCTCAGGTCCGTGATTTCGTTGATGCCTTCCTTGAACTGGGCGGAGGTGAACTGGGCGCGGGGATCGCGACCGGGCTTTTCTAGCTCTTCGAGGATGTCCCGCAGGGTTGGCTCACCAACAGAATCTGTTACGTAACGCTTCAACTCGATGCGTTCAAGCGCTAGCTTCTTCAAGTTTTCGGCAGACTTGGCCTCAATGCCCTGGTCCTTGAGGATGGTTTCGACAATGCCGTAGCTTTCGGGGTGGACTGCTGTGTTGTCCAACGGGTTCTTGCCGTTGCGGATGCGCAGGAAACCCGCGCATTGCTCGTAGGCTTTGGGGCCGAGTTTGGGCACTTTCAGCAGTTGGCGGCGGCTGGTGAAGATGCCGTTTTCGTTGCGGTAGCTGACGATGTTGTTGGCGATCGCCCCATTCACCCCCGACACATACATCAACAGCTCCTTCGAGGCCGTATTCAAATCCACGCCCACATAGTTCACACAGCTCTCCACCGTCTCCGCCAGCTTTTGCTTGAGCAACTTCTGGTCCACGTCATGCTGATACTGACCCACGCCGATGGACTTGGGATCGAGCTTGACCAGCTCCGCCAGGGGATCTTGCAGGCGGCGACCAATGCTGATGGCTCCGCGCACGGTGAGGTCGAGGTCGGGGAATTCGGCGATCGCCACTTCGCTGGCGGAGTAGATCGAAGCACCGGATTCATTCACCATCACCTTGGTGGGCTTCTGCTGTCCTTCTTTTAATTCCAGTTGCTGAAACACCTCAGCGACAAAGGCATCGGTTTCGCGGCTGGCGGTGCCGTTGCCGATCGCGATCAGTTCGATCTTGTGTTGCTCAATCAACTGCTTGAGCGATCGCACCGCCTGAGCCCTTTGTCCCGCGCCAGTATGGGGAAACACCGCCTCATAGGCCAAATACTTCCCGGTCTGGTCAATCACCGCCACCTTGCAGCCTGTGCGGAAGCCGGGGTCAATCGCCAGGGTCGGCTTCATCCCCGCTGGCGCTGACAGTAGCAGGTCTCGCAGGTTCGCCTCAAAGGTCTTAATCGACTCAATATCGGCCCATTCCTTCTTCTCGGCAATCACACCATTGACCAGCGTGGTCTTCATCAGCCGCTTGAAGGCATCGCGAATCACGGCTCGGTAGAAGCCTAGCACTGCCGGAGCATTGCTCCGCACCCCCTGATCTTCCAAATAGCCCAGGACGTAATCTTCATCAAAGTCGAGGTTAAAGGTCAGTACGCCTTCGCTCTGGCCCCGCAGCAGGGCGAGGAGATTGTGGGAGGCAATGGATTTGACCGGGCGGCTGTAGTTGCGATAGGTCTCAAACTTGGTGCTGCCCTCGGGAAAGTCCTTCTTGATTTTCGAGCTGAACTCGCCCTGGCGCAGCAAATGCTCCCGAATCCAAGCCCGCAGCTCCGCCCGCTCGGCAATGGCCTCCGCCAGGATGTCCGCCGCCCCTTGCAGGGCCTCTTCTGCGCTGGCAACGCCCTTCTCGGCATCGATATACTTCGCTGCTTCACCATTCAGGTCCGCCTTGACCGATTGCCGGGTGTTGAGCCCTTCAAGCCAATCCGCCAGGGGTTGTAGGCCCTTTTCCCGCGCCATGGTGGCTTTGGTGCGGCGCTTTTGCTTGTAGGGCAGATAGAGGTCTTCCAGCTCGGTCTTTTGGTCGCAGGCTTCGATTTTGGCCCGCAGCTCGGGGGTGAGCTTGTCTTGGTCGGCGATCGCCTTAAGGATGGCCTGCTTGCGATCGCCCAGCTCGGTCAAATAGCCCTGGCGCTCCTGGATCTGCCGCAGTTGAATCTCATCCAGCTCCCCCGTGCGCTCCTTACGATAGCGGGCCACGAAGGGCACCGTGCCGCCCTCGGCGAATAGTTCCAGGGCGTTTTGCACCTGCACGGGCCGGATATTCAGCTCCTGGGCAATCTGGGCAATGAAGGGAGAGATGGGCTGGGACATGGCTGGGGATCACTGCGGGGCCGATAATGACTATAGCGAAGGATGGAAAAGGCGTCGCCATGGCTCAGTCAAAGCTCCCCAGCAACACCTACAGCAAAATCTATGACATCGTCCGCCAAATCCCGCCGGGCAAAGTCGCCACCTACGGCCAAGTCGCCGAGCTAGCGGGTCTCTTTGGCAAACCCCGCGTGGTCGGCTATGCGCTCTTTCGCGTTGCCGAACCCGATGACAGCATTCCCTGGCAGCGCGTGGTCAATTCCAAAGGTGAAGTCTCCTATTCTCAAGTTCGCAATGGCTCAGATTACTTGCAACGGCACCTGCTTGAAGAGGAAGGCATTGAGTTCAAAGCAAACGGAAAAATTGATTTGAGTACTTACCGTTGGAATCCTGGAATAATGCCAGCATAAAATCTGCTGAAGTATCTGAAGGATACCTAACTGGGAGCAAAAGGTGAGGTTCCTAGCGAACGTCTTGCGAAAAATGAATCTGAAAGTGAGCAATACGCCGTTGTAGTTTTTCCGCAATTTCACTCTGATAGATCACAATTGGATCGTGGCCTGGGAGTTGAATTTTGTACAACACAATCGACCGAATCGGGATTCGTGTTATTCGGACATTAACTTTCTCCTCCCAGAGCTCAACTTCATTGTAGTAAGCGGAAATCCGTCGATCTGATATTTGGTATAAAACTCCTTTTTCATAAAATGAAAAAGAGGCCTTTCGCTCGGAAACTGCTTTAAATATGCTCCATGTCGTTCCTCCAACGAGCCCTGCCCCAAGCAGCAAGTTTCGGAATGAATCTTTCGCTGACAAGAGGAGTAGGATGCCAAACCCTAGGACTAATGGAATTCCAATCAGCCATTGCCACCAGCGATCGGTTGTTTTTGCATCAACGCGAATCGTCTCAATCAAATCTCCCATTAAGTCAGCTTTTCTTTGAGAGCTTGGCCTTTTCAATACTAGAGTCTCGGGCAAGCCACGCCGTCGGATTTCTGTCTCTATAATTTGTTGAACCTCTTCTTCGTCATCGGCGAATTGCCGAGCTGCGATCGCCAATTCGATATCACTTTTCTGACGCCAGTAGTCTGCAAAGAGCATCTTCAGTGCCTAGCCTAATTCAGAGAAAAATATTAATTGACTTTTGCTGCTCACCACCTCCGCCAATAGTGGCGCAGAAGCTCCTCGCGTAATTACCGAAGAACGTCACCGCCATCGCGCCTGCCTCCAAAACCTTTGGCCTTCCATCCTGGCTCCCCTCCCATGGCTCTCCCAGTTTAGCCCAGCCCGCTTGGCCCTAGACCAAGCGCACCGGCACCCCCTGGGCTTGGAGGTGTTGCTTAATCTCGCCCACGGAAAGCTGGCCATAGTGCAACAGAGAGGCCAGCAGCGCCGCCTCCGCCTTGCCACTGGTCAGGGCTTCGCTGATGTGGTCGCAGTTGCCCGCCCCGCCCGAAGCAATCACCGGAATTTCCACCTGCTCGGCAATGGTTCGGGTCAGCTCCAGGTCATAGCCCGCCTGGGTTCCATCGGCATCCATGCTGGTGATCAAGAGCTCCCCAGCCCCGCGCTGCTCGACTTCCTTCGCCCAGGTCAGGGCATCCAGGCCGGTGTTTTCCCGCCCGCCCCGGACAAAAACATCCCAGCCGGGGTTGTCGAGGTCGTTGCGGCGACGGGCATCCATGGCGATGACGATGCATTGATTGCCAAAGCGATCGCTGGCTCGATCAATCAAACCCGGATCCTTAACTGCCGCTGAATTGAGGCTGATCTTATCCGCCCCCGCCCGCAGCAGGTTCTTGATCGTCTCCAGATCCCGAATGCCACCGCCCACGGTCAGGGGAATAAACACCTGCTCCGCCGTGCGATAGACCACATCGAAAATAATCCCCCGCTGTTCATGGGTTGCGGTAATGTCCAAAAACACCAGCTCATCGGCCCCCGCCTGGTTGTAGATCTGGGCCAGCTCGACGGGATCCCCGGCATCGCGCAAGTTAACAAAATTGACGCCCTTGACCACGCGGCCAGCTCGAACGTCTAGGCAAGGCACGATGCGTTTGGCAAGCATGGGCGGAGTCCTGGGGCTAGGAAGGGGGGAGGGAAGAGGGAAGAGAAGGGGAAGTTGGGAGTGGAACTTGGGGTGGAACTTGGGCGATCGCCACAAGCGGTCTCAGTCGGGGGGCGAATTGACTGATAAGCTGGGGACTGGATTTTGCTGCTTCATTTAACTTAATTATCAATTTTAGGAGCGACGGCGATGGAAATTGGGCAAACGGTGAGAGTACTACGGGTTCGCGATCGCATTCCAGCCAATGTCGTCTCCAAACTCAAGCAAAATCCAGTGGGCGTCATTCAAGGCTATCGCGTTGTGGACGGCATGGGCATTGGCCTCGTGGTCAAGTTCGATGAAGGCTTCAGCACCTGGTTCTTTGAAGATGAACTCCAGGCTGAAGCCTAGGGGCACTGAGGGCAAATCGTCCGGCTTGTCGAGGCGGGTGAGGAGCTGTTGGTGAGGGGCTGTTGGCGAGTAGCTGTTGGTGAGTGGGCCTTAGCTTGTAGACATTAAGGATGCGGAACATTCCATGGTGCTAATTCTGACGACCCTCGGCAAAGGGGGCACGGGCCGGACCACCCTAGCGATCGCCCTGGCCAAGCGCCTGGCTGCCCAGGGGCAGCGCACCTTGCTGTTCTCCCAGGAAGCCGGGCCGGGCTTGGGGCTGTTGCTAGGTCAGGCGATCGGCCCCACCCCCACGGAGCTATCGCCCCGATTCTCGGCGCTCCAAAGCCAATCCACCAGCTTGATCCAACAGGCCTGGGAACAGCTCAAACAGCGAGAGGCTCAATATCTGCGCGATCCATTTTTCAAAAATGTCTATGGCGAAGAGCTCAGCATCCTGCCGGGCATGGATGCCGCTCTGGCCATGAATGCCCTGCGGGAATATGCCCAGGCTGGCCAATACGATGCCATTGTCTACGACGGCCGCTCTGGCCCCGAGACCCTGCGCACCCTCGGTTCCCTGGAGGTGATGAGCTGGTATGTGCGCCGCTTCAGCCAAGTCATCGCCGATTCCAGCGTCTATCAATCGATTCAGCCCTTCTTCCAGCCGGTGGCCGCAGCGGTGCTGAACAGCGGCTGGAGCAGCCCGGCCAGCGGCGATCCGATGGCGGAATCTACGGGCCTGTTGGAAATGGGCCGCAGCGCCTTGGGGGATGGCCAGCGGACGATCGCCTACCTGGTAACCACGGGAGATGACTTGGCGATCGCCCAGGCCCAACACCTCTGGGGCAGCGCCCAGCAGGTCGGACTCAATGTCGGCGGCGTTTTGGTAAATGGCTCGGGCGGGAATGGCCTGGGCAATTCTTCAGAATCTGGGTCAGAATCCCCGCAAGCCTGGGCCGATCGCTTCCCCGCCCTGCCCCTCAGCCTCCTGCCCCAGCGCAGCGGCGATGACTGGCAGGCCCTGGTCGATGCTCTCCCCGATCCGACCCTGCCCAGCGGCGGCCCCACCCCCCTCACCCTCGACCTCGCCAACAACCAAGCCCGCATCTTCCTGCCCGGCTTCGACAAAAGCCAGGTCAAACTGACCCAATACAATCAAGAAATTACGATCGAAGCGGGCGACCAGCGCCGCAACATTGCCCTGCCCGCTCCCCTCAAGGGCCGCTCGGTCACGGGAGCTAAGTTCCAGGATCAGTACCTGATTCTTTCTTTTCAGGGTTAGGCTCCCTTTATTTTGTTCGCGATCGCCCCCGTTTCTCCCCCCCTCGCCAGCCATGACAGACTCCGCCCCAAAAACCGCCCCAGAAACCA